>JAOUPN010000075.1 GCA_029879905.1 Nitrospira sp.
GGCGGTCAGCCCCAGCGTGCTCACGGCGATCGCCGCCAGCCCCGCCATGGCGGCTGCTACACCTACTGGTCGCCTTCTCCTCATCATGCGTTCCCCTCCTTAGGACAATGGTGAATGGTTAACACACTGAACCTGGCATTGCGCTCACACAATACCTCTACCGATTCGCGTGCTCGATGTGACGCCTGAGCCGCAGTCGAAGTGCTTACGATGTCACTACTCCGTCAAGAAGTCGAATCATAACTGATTTGGATACCACGGCGACGACAAAAACAATAATCATAAATCCTAGTCACTTCCCACCATAAAAGCAACGACTGAATAGGTGTCGGCAATAGGCATTGAGATGCACATCTATCGTTGCGCTCCACACAACCACCAGTCGCCACCTATTCTCTACGCACGATTCCCCATCACAGGCACAGGCCCGGATATGTCCCCCACGTCATAACCATTCCTCAGAGACGAGCAGTTATGAATCCCCAACAACCGATGCCTCAACCTGTATCTTTTCATTTCGTAACCGTATCTTTTTGTGAGCAAACCATGTATCACTTGGCGGCAAATCCTTGATCGCCATGCGTACGACTTTTGCAGTCATGATCGGATTGAGACCGTACACCCTGTGGATAAATCGATCATTACCGAAGTCACGCAAGACGATGCCCCAATATATTCTGATAGTCGACGACGACCCTGATATCCGACAAATTCTTCAAGACCGCTTGGAATCGTATGGATATCTTGTCGATACGGCTGAGGACGGCTTAGCGGCAATTCAAAAAATCGAGCGGCGCACGCCGAGCGGCGTGTTTTTGGATATCCGTATGCCCGGCATGAGCGGGATTGAAGTACTGGGGCGGATCAGGGATCGTTATCGGACACTCTCCGTTGTCATCGTCACCGCGACGAATACCGCGGATCTCTCCGGCTCCCCTGTTCACACAGCCGCTCAAGCCTGCCTTGTTAAACCATTTGACATGCCGCAAATCCGGCAAGTTGCGGAACAATGTTTCGGACCTGCGCCTGGATCGGAGCATCATCGGTGAATACCACCCTTCGCGCCATGAGCATAGCCGGGCTCCTTGTATTGTCATGGCTGGCATTCTTTCCTCCGCCCCTTGCGATTGCAGAACCCACGGAAGATATCGAAAGCGCTACCAGCGTCTTCTCACTGCTGCAAGAAGAAACGGTCAGCACGGCGATCCGACGTGAGCAACCCATTTCTCAGGCCCCCTCAAATGTCTACGTCATTACGGCGGAGGATATCCGCCAATCCGGCGCACCGGATGTGCCGACCATATTACGACGGATCCCCGGCCTCGAAGTCATGCAGGTCACAGGGGCGGACTTCAACGTCAGTGTGCGGGGGAACAACCAATTATTTGCCAATAAGATGCTGGTCTTGGTCGATGGCCGATCGGTTTATATCGATGTGCAAGGGTTTGTGTTTTGGAAAGGACTTCCCGTCACCCTCCCGGAAATCAAGCAGATTGAAGTCATTAAAGGTCCCATCGCCGCCCTATACGGCTTCAATGCCTTTGACGGGGTCGTGAACATCATCACGAAATCTCCTGAAGAAATGAAAGGATCCACCCTCCAGACGGCAGGGGGAGAGATCGGAACCGTTTCGACCGCAGCCGTTCATGCCGGTATCGCAGGCAATCTCAAGTACCGCGTCTCCGGCGGGTATGAGCAGAATCACCAATGGCGCCGGCACAGCGCACTCGCCTTTCGGTCCTATAAATTCAATAGCCAGGCTGAATACGCTCTGCCGGGTCAATCGAAAATATCTGTCTCAAGCGGTCTGGTGTACATGAACCCTCATGACGGACCGATGGTCGGGTCCGGCAACGCCATTCTGACCTCCGGCGTCAAACTGCCGTACGCAAATATCTCCTACGACAACCAGGGATTCTTTCTCCGCGCCTACTGGAACGGATTTTTCGCCGATGTGGACGCATCCCCCCACCCCCTTCTTCATCGGCTTATCACCATCACTGATCCCGGCATGAACTCCAATATGGGATTCGCGGGGAATACCTACAATATCGAAGGACAGCATTCCATACAAATCATGGACTCCGGTCGGCTTACGTATGGACTCAACTATCGGCACAACACATTTTCCTGCGGCTGTATTTCCACGTTCGGCAAAGAAAATCGCATGGGCCTGTATGTGCAAGGTGAATGGTCCCTCTTGCCGTCCGTCAACGTGATCGGTGGGCTCCGTTACGATCTCCATACGCAAATCAACCCGACCTACAGCCCGCGGCTGGCTGTCGTCTACACGCCGACGGCCGGGCATACGGTGAGGGCACAAGCTTCGGTCGCCTACCGGCCGCCGACATTATTCGAAACCCATGAAGACGTACGAGTCAATCCGCTTGTGTCGAATCCGTTTTTCCCCGTATCCAACCCGGTCCTCGGATCACGCAATCTTCAACCTGAACGTATCCTCTCATACGAACTCGGCTACCAGGGCTGGTTTTATCGCCACCGGATCAGAGTCCGGGCTGACATCTTTTATAACCGCGCCATGAATCTCATCGGTCTTGAATCGACCCCCACCATGGTGACGGCCATCAACACCGGGAAAACTGAAATCTACGGAGGAGAAGCCGGCGTGGAGTTTCAGGCAGCATCCTGGCTTACGGGGTTCGCCAACTACTCCTTCCAGCAAATCGAACGAAACAGTACAGGACTGGCCCAGCGAGGCGCCCCCCAATCAAAAGTCAACGCAGGATTACGGGGCGAGTGGGAAAACGGCCTCAGCAGTGACGTCACGATCCACTATGTCGGACCGACGTCCTATCCTCAAGCTGTCTCATTCGATATCTTCGGCGTTTCCCCCGGTACTCGAATCGACGGCTACACCTTACTCAACCTCCGTGCCGGATACCGTTTTTGGGAACAGGTGACGGCGGACGAGAACCGGCGATCGGCCGAAATTGCCGTGTCGGTTTTCAATGCGCTCGATGACGGCCATCGCGAACACCCGCTGGGAGACCTCATCGGGCGGCGAGTTATGGCATGGCTCACGCTCAAGTTGTAATGACGTGATACGGACCGTTTCGAACATTCATTCATGAACAGCACGACACCATCACACATGCCTATACCTCTTCCCACGACGTGTTCTGCATCGGACGTCCGCTGTCTGCCGAGGGGGCAATACATCGCTCACCAAGACATCCACTCTATCCTGGTTACCCTATCGGGTCTGTTCATGGTCCTCCACCTTGCTCTGTTTGTGGACCCATCGCATGCCCACGAAGTCGCCATCCTCAAGTCAGCCAATATCACCGCCTATAACCAAGCCGTCAGCGGCTTTAAATCCACCATGCCGCCGGATACGACCTTCATCGAATACGATCTAAAGGGCGACACACATGCCGGTCGTGTCTACGCCGGAAAAGTACGCGCCTCCGGAGCCCATCTTGTGCTCGCCGTAGGGTCGAAAGCGGCAATCGCCGCACGCCTCGAAATCTTCGACATCCCTGTCGTCTATAGCATGGTGCTCCACCCGCAGAAATACGACCTGAAGGCTCCGAACCTCGTAGGGGTACCGACGAAGCCACCCATCGGGCAACAGCTTGACCTACTGCGAACGCTGATGCCGAAGTTAACACGGATCGGCTATGTGTTCGATCCTGACAAAACGTCCCCTCTGCAAAACGAAGTTGTCGCCCATGCTCGGCATCTCGGATTTACGTTCATTGAGCGCCGGGTGCATAGTGCGGAACAAGTTCCCGCGGCACTGCGGGAACTTCTCCCTAAAGTCGAGGCGCTCTGGCTCATCTCCGACAGCACAGTGTTGACCGAAGAGTCCTTCTCGTTTCTCTTGCGTGAAGCGTTCGACCAACATGTCCCTATTATCGGCTTTGACCCGGAATTTACCCGCCGAGGCGCCTTGATCAGTTTCTGGATCGATTCGTCAGATATCGGTCGTCAGGCGGCTCACGTTGCCAAAAGTATCCTGTCGGGGGCAGGACACTCGCGCCTCAAACCTCCGATGCCGAAGCAACGGATGGCGCTGAATCTTGGAACAGCGGAATACCTCGGCATCACCATTCCTCCCTCCATTCACAGCATCGCTGATGCCGCATACTGACCATGACCGACCCACGCATACATGCTCGCTCCTCTGTATTTGTCGGACTGAGGACAAAATTCGTCTTATTCATCAGCCTGGTGATCATCGCCGTGTGCTCCGGCCTCAGTGCCTATTTCATCCAACAACAGGCTGACTCCATGGTTCGAGCCTTGATCGGAACAGGCACGATCCTCGTGAAAAACCTTGCTCATAACGGCCGTTACGGCCTGGTTGCTAAAGATGTGGTCGCGCTTGAGCAGCTCATCAACGGTGCCATGGGAGTCAATGAGAGCGTGTATGTCGTCTTCACGGGTCCGGATGGAAAACAGCTGGCCGCCAAAAGCAAACGCAATCTATACCCCGATCACACCATCGTCGAAACGGTGTCTCGCTCCGGTATGACGGACGTGGCCGTCACAGCATTTACCGCAAACGACGACGGGAGCCATGAACAACTCTACGATTTCGCCGTCGCTATCAGGCAGGGGAACGAACACTCCTCTCCGTTTCCCCTTCTTTCCTTCGAATCGGAAGAACCGCAGGCCGGACCGTCGACAACAACGAAGTCTCCGGCACGTATGTATGGAGTCGTCCAAATCGGGCTGACCGGAGAACAGATGAACCAGGCGTTGCACAGAATCATCGGCAACGTCGTCCTCATTACCATCGCCGTGATCCTGAGCGGCATCTTAGCCACAGTCTTGTTGACCAGACGAATCACCACTCCGCTGAAAAGCCTGGTGACCGTTGCCAGACAAGTAGCGGGAGGCGACCTTACCGCGTCAGTCACACCCATGACACATGATGAAGTCGGACAATTGACGACGGTCTTTAGCCAAATGACCGACGCATTGCAAGAACGAGATATCGCGGTCAAACAGGCCTACCGTGAGCTGGAGCAACTCAACCGGACGCTTGAGCAGCGAGTCCGACATCGTACCCATGAGCTTCAGGCCGCGAATGAAAAATTAAAAGAACTAGACCATCTCAAATCCACGTTTGTGTCCGTGGTGTCTCATGAACTGCGCACCCCGATGACGTCCATCAAGGGGTATGTCGAAAATTTGCTGGACGGGCTGGCCGGAGCGCTGACGGACAAACAAACGCGCTCGTTGGAGCGCGTTAAACATAATATCGACCGGCTGACACGGATGATCAACGAACTGCTGGACCTCTCCAAAATCGAGGCCGGCCGTCTGGAACTCAATCTCTCTCCGATTGCTCTCACTGAAATCGCCGAAGACATTGTGGAAAGCTACCAGGCCTCCGCGCGAGAGAAATCCATTCATCTTCGGAGCGATATCGATCCTTCGTTGCCTTTGGTTATGGGGGATCCGGACAAGCTGAGCCGTATCCTCATCAACTTGGTCCATAATGCGATCAAGTTCACGGCACAAGGTGGGGGCATCCGAGTCGAAGCACAAATACAAAATGAGCGATTCATTGAAATAGCCGTGATCGACAATGGGAAGGGCATTCCCGGACAGGAGATCGACAAGATCTTCGACAAGTTTTATTGGAGCGAGTCGGCGCCGGTGGAATCACGCGGCGCCGGGCTGGGGCTGGCCATTGCCAAGAATTTGATCGAACTGCACGGCGGGACGATTCACGTCGAGAGTGTCGTTGGAGAAGGGAGCCGGTTCGCGTTTACGATCCCGATCGCCAGGCCATAGGAGAGAGTTGGCTTCCACATGTCGCTATGCTATGACCGCTAGAAGCTCTCCTCATTCGATTAAGAGAGGTATGTCCTATGACCGCGCTCAACCCCTGGATTACCTGCCTACAGAGCGGCATTCTCATCCGCCATCTTGACTTGCATTACCCAGACCAATCCTCAAAGGTGGACTTTCAACGGATCATGGAGACCGTTGAATCGGTCCAAGACATTCGACAGGCCAAGCACTTTCTTGCAGATCCCAGCAACTGGATCCCCCTCTCGGTCTTTCGGGAATTGGTCAAGGCTTGCGAACTGGCCTCCGGCGACAAAGACTTTACCTACCATGCAGCACTGGCCTACTACGAGACGGTCAACCCTGAAACCCCGACATTACTTGAAACCATCGTTGTTCTACTCAATAACGTGGAAATGGTCTTTCGATCCGTCAATGATTGGGCGTCGGCCTACACAAACTATCTGCATCTCCAATCGTTCGCGCACCCCCATGAGTCACACACGGTTCATATCCTGTCCCACTACCTGCCGCCGGTCGAACCTCAGTTCGGAAACTTGCGCCTCGTGCAAGGCAATTTTGAAGGCATCGCCAAGCTCGACCGCTCTGTCCACTCGGTGACCTGCGAGGAGCTGTACTCGCAACTCCGACTGGAAACGCTCGTCAACGAATTCGGTGACGCCTACGTCATCACTTCAACGAAAGATCGAATCAATGTCGTGCGCCGTTCGACCGGCGAAGTGGCGATCACCGGCCGAAGCATACTGCTGACCGAAGTGGCGACTCCGATCAAACAGGATCATCCGACCCTCGCAGAACGACCGGAGGAGCGAATCATCATTAAGCCGAAAGATAACGGCACGCTCTCCCTCTGGACGATTCCGGAACCGTCCCGCGCCCACAAAACGCACAGGCCTGGAGAGAACGCGACCTGGTCTGCCGTTCAAATCGAACGAGGCGGGACGTTGACGCACGGCGGGCTCAGCACAACAGTGAAAGCCGGTACCATCTTTAATGCGCCCTACACCCATTACCGACTTCGCTGGACTCTTCGGCCTTCTCCCGCCCATGACACACCTGTCACCGGAACAGCCGCCTTACTCACAGATCGAATGGCTTTTGCACAGGTCCTCTTTTCCCATCTCAAGAACTTGCAAACGACTCACCGCCACACATTGACCATGCTGCTCCGCAACGTCGAATTGGTACAGGAAAATATCCAGCTGAAACAAGAGCTGTCGGCACAGCAAGACACCGGTGGCATCGTGGGGAAAAGCGTGCCGCTCCAGGAACTGCTGGCCCTCATTCATACGATCGCCCCCTCCGATACGACCGTCTTGATTACAGGGGAAACCGGGACCGGCAAGGAATTGGCAGCCCGACTGATTCACCAACTCAGCCGCCGCAAGGAACGTCGTTTCGTCGCCGTCAATTGCGGCGCCCTTCCAGAAACGTTGCTGGAGAGTGAATTATTCGGGCATGAGAAGGGGTCATTCACCGGTGCAGTCGCACAAAAGAAGGGCAAGTTTGAACTCGCCGAAGGCGGCACACTCTTTCTCGACGAAATTGGGGACATTTCCCCTGCCGTCCAGGTGAAACTCTTGCGTGTCCTTCAGGAACGGGAGTTTCAGCGGGTCGGCGGGACGAGCGATCTGAAAGCCAACGTCCGGCTGATTGCCGCGACCCATCGCGACTTGACCTCGCTGATGGAGCAGGACCTGTTCCGATCGGATCTCTTTTACCGCCTCAACGTCATTCAACTCTATGTCCCGGCATTACGTGAACGGGCCGATGATATCCCTCAACTGGCCTTGCACTTTGCCCAATCATTTGCCCACAAAATGGACAAACCGATCGCAGGATTGACACCGGAAGCCTTGCAACTCTGCCTGACATACAAATGGCCGGGGAATATTCGTGAGCTGGAGAATGTCATGGAGCGCGCCGTCACCCTGGCGCCTGAGGAGAGAAAATGGATCACTCCTGATCTTCTTCCCCCTATTCTCCGATCCGCGGCACAACCAGCCCCCTCCCTCGACCTGGCCGAATTCGTAGATCGGATCGACTGGGATACCATGCTGCAATCATTGAAAACCTGCGGCTCCCTCACCGGCCTCTTACATGACCTCGAATGGGCCATTACCCGCCGTGCCGTTGCCGAATACGCCGGCAACAAAAGCCGCGCGGCCAAAATCCTCGGCCGCACCTACCGCTGGTTACGAAAACTGGAATCGGAAATGCTGGCATCAAACCCGGTATCCGACACCTCCTCCAGTCAACCGCAAGACAACCACTCTTAACTCAACATGTGAATGTCCCTTACCCGCCTTCGCAGGAAGCCACGGCTGCTTGGTCTTCGAAGCTGAATGGCTTCCAGCCTTCGTAGCCGAACTATTGTGGCGAAGTAGGCGCAGGTCGTGGGACTCCACCTATGAACGTTCGAGCCGACCCCTGAACCACTGTTCATAGTTTCTACTTTTTGTTTTTACCTCTGAGCAGCGACTGCACTCGTTCACATATTCCGACCTTCTGTTTTTCCTTCGATAATGACGCATCATCACAGCTGAAAGCATGTTCTTCGTGTTCGGCACCGTCTTTGCTGATCATCCCAGCGTCATGACATGCAGACAATTTATCAGGAGACGACCCATGAACATTTCACAACCACTCACAGGTATCGCAATCGGAGCCATGACGCTCTGCGCGTCGTTTCCCCTCGTCACACCCGTTCAGGCCCACGACACCGGGCGTGGCTATATCGTCATGGGCGACTCGATCGACTATGGCATGGGTGCATCGGCACCGGACAAAGCCTATGTCCCGCAGTTCCATGCCTATCTCGAATCCACCTTCTTCAATCAAGCGGCGGATCTGCACAATCTGGCGACGCCTGGAGCCACCGCGCGGGATATCAAGCAGGACCAGCTCACACAGGCACGCACGGAGACGATCATCCACAACCCGCATGTGATGTCGTGGGGCGGCGGAGGAAACGACCTCTTGAACTTCATTGAGTCTCCAGAGGCGGCCACCTGCATGAAAGGCAATCCCAGCTGCTTGGCTCGTCTCAATGCCTTGCTCAACGAGTTTGAACAGACGGCTGATCACATGCTACGCGAGTTGAGAGAAACAGCAGGCTCAGATACCCCTCTTTATGTCCGAACGCAATATAACCCCCTGCTCAAGACGACCTGCGGCGGCCCAAACTTCCCACTGGCTCAACTGGCTAATGCCGTGCTGGAAGGCAGTCCCTCGCCGCGCTTAGAACGGGGGATGAATGATCGTATTCGCGAACTGGCTCACAAGCACGGAGCAAAGGTGATCGACACCTTCTTGCCGTTCTATCTCAATCCCGATGCACTCATCGCTGATGACTGCATACATCCGAACGACGCCGGCCATGCGGTCATTCTGACTGCGGCGAAATATGCGTATGCCCCGTAACAACCGGTGTCACAGCCCTCACATTTCGGCCGAGCAGATTTCCCGCTCGGCCGATCACGCGAGGAGGAACGTATGAAACCATGCGGCGTTTTACACCAATCCGCAGGGTGGCCACTGAGGAAAACTGTCTCAACATCCCCTGTAATCATTGGACCAAAGGGAGCAACCGGGCGATTTTCTGCATTCCATCACAGCCTGCAATGGCATAGGAGTTGCTGCAACTCACTTTCAGAGACACAACCTCGTGACAGAGGAGAAACCCTTCATGAAAACCCGCTGGCTCGCTATATTCTGCCTCACCATCGCTATCGGTCTCCTGTGGAATTCCCAGTCCTCCGCCGAAGTTGAATCCGCCGACGACCGTAGACAACGGCAGTGCATCGGTCTGATCTGGTGCAAAGAACGATTCGCCGGTGGCGTTTCTACCGATGGGCTGCTCGGGCTGTACTCCTCGGAAGAACGGGCGAGTTACTCCCGGCTGGCGATTCGACCATTCTATGCCGTCGAGGAAGATCCCACGAAGAATCTGTTGCGACGTAGCATTCTGTGGCCCCTCGGATCATATGAGCGTAGCGGCAACCATATCTGGAGCCACATCGTTCCACTCTATTGGCACTCGGAACGGCCAGGACGCGAATGGACCTTTACCGCCCCCCTGTACTATGCTTCGACAACCGGAGACGTATCCTGGCAGCATCTGTTCCCGCTTATCAGCCGTCAACGAATCGGCGAGTATTACACGCGCAATTTCATTCTAGGTCCCCTCTTCATCAGCACCAGCGATACACGCCAGAGTCTCTTGGAATGGGACCTCCTCTTCCCCTTGATCCATCATCGTGCCGATCGTGATTCTTCACACACACGCGTAGCACCGATCTATTGGTCCGGCGAAGATCGTACCGACGGGACATCCTATCGGTATGTGCTCCCGCTCTATGGGTCATCCGAAAGCCCAGCTCAGCAGTATCGATTCCTGTTTCCTGTCTTTGGTTCCGAGACCAATACCGAAACAGGCACCAGCCGCCTCACCCTGCTTGGTTTCCCGCCCTTGAAGAGTGCCTATCAGCTCCCTAGCCTCTCGCTCTTCGAGTCCGCAACATCACCTGATGGGTTCAGCCATCGGGTCTTTCCGATCTATCGCTATGCCTCAGGCACAGACGGCACTGTCACGTTCGATGCGCTCCTGCTGTATCGACATCAATCGTCTCCATCCGGATCCACCGATCGGCTGTTCCCCATCTACCTGTACGAAACCGACACAGCCGCACAGACGCAGGAGTTCGATCTCTTGGGATATCGTGCGGCATCATGGTTCCGCTATCAGGATAGTCCCTCGTCCACTCAACATCGTCTGCTCGGCCTCTACAGCTATGAGCAGGGACAGGACGATTTTCTGCAGTTCTCTCTCATAGGCCATCGTCGAGCCTCGCTCTATCTGCGTCGCAGTCAGGAGGATCTGACGGAAGATCGGTTGTTCCCTGTGCTTGACTACGTGCGCCACGGAGATTCGAGTTCGCTGTCATTATTGGGCGTATCGGAGCTGGCCTTGTACCGACAGGAATCCAGCCCGACGCTGTTCCGTCACCGCCTCTTCCCTGTTTATCGGTACAGTTATGATCAGGTAACTGCCGAAACTGAATTCGACGCACTCTTGCTCTATCGTCACCTGTCCGGTCCGACACGCGTCGTCGATCGCTTGTTGCCGCTGTGGGACTACGGCAGCGCTGCCGACGGTGAGGCCTGGAACCTGAGTCTCATGGGGATGGATGCCTTGGCCCTCTACCATCACCGGAGAACGGAACAGGGAACCCGCGATCATCTCTTGCCGATCTATGGCTATCGCACGTATGAGGATGGAACTTCCCGTCTGTCGGTCCTGGGACTCCCACCGATCACAAACGAACCGGCCTGGGCGTTCTATGAGAGAACGAGCTCACCGACGATGCTCAGAGAACGTCTGTTCCCCATCTACCGGCGCAGCCATGACGACGAGACAGAGACCACGACGATCAACGTCGTCGGATGGGAACCGGCGAGTCTCTTCCGCTACCATGCAACCCCGACGACACATTCCCATCGTCTCCTCCCGATGTATGGGTATCACCGTGACCCAGACCGCTCAGAACTGTGGGCATTGGGGCTCCCAGCGATGGGTAAACTACCACCCCTCTCGCTCTACCACGCATCCACAACGCCGACCATGGAGTACAATCGCCTCTTTCCTCTCTATCGCTATAGTAAGGACCTCCGGCAGGATGAACGGTCGCTCATGTTGTTCTGGCTTTTCTGGCAAACCATCTCACCGGAAAAAAGCCGGACCAGTCTCTTCCCTATCGGCAGTCTCGCTTCCGACCATACAGGCTGGTGGGAATTGTCCCTGATCGGACTTGACCCGGCAGCCCCCGTCAGCTGGATCCGTCACAGCCACGGACCGGACCATGCCAAAGCCTTTTTCGCGCCGTTGTATGATTATCAGAGGGAGGGAGATCGGGTGACTCTGTCACTTGCGGGCATCTCTCAGCTAGCCCTCTACAGGAGCGAAACAACAGCAACCGATCATCGCCATCGGATTTTCCCTCTGTATTATTACCACCTTGATCGCACTCAGGACGCCTCATCCCTTAACGTGTTGTTGGCCTATCAGCAGAAGCGGTCACCGGAACATGCACGGTACACCCTCTTCCCCTTGGGGCAATACGAACATCGGATTGACCGTGACGAGAGTCAGGTCAACGCACTGGGGTTCGGAAAGTTCTCGCTCTATGAACATCACAAGGAAGCGAGCAGAACCAGCGACCGGCTCTTCCCCCTGTATCGCTACACCTCAAGCCACGATACGGGCGAAACCGCCTTCTCGTTGTTGTGGCCGCTGATTGATTACAAGAGCAGGCATGACGCAGTGACCTCAGCCCGTCTTCTCTGGTGGTTGATCTCCTATGACTACCAGGATAAGGAGGATCTCATCTCCTACTATGTATTCGGCGGCCCTAAGATGGCCATGATCAGGCGAGTCGTTTCACCGGATGAATCATTGTTTGAAATCAACCCGGTCTTCCCACTGTATCGATATCGAAGCTCTCCGGACGGAGCCTCATCATGGGATCTCTTTTATGGGTTGATAGGGATGGATTCGACGAGAGAGGCAACCAGAATGAAACTCTTGTGGATGTCGTTATAAGATCGGCATGGGTCACCCGCCTCAGCAGGAAGCCACGGCTGCCTGGCCTTCGTAGCCTGCGGCTACTTCGACGGAGTAGGCTCGGCGAGGTGTCGCCAAAGACTGAAGACTGGCCACGGCAGGGAAGCCGTGGGGCGCCACAAACACAGAGTACTCACGGCACAACATTCCCACCATATACGGTTAAGGGGTTTACCCCTTAACCGTATTTCTATCTGGATTTTCCCCGCTTGGATCATGACAGCGACGGTACGCTCGCCTGCTGCTCCGCCAGGCGGCGGATTCTGACTTTCCCCTGTTCTTTTCGTGCTTGTGCAAGGTCATAGGCAGACTGCATCCCGAACCACATAGCCGCCCCGCCGCCGAAGGCCATTTCCAACCGTAACGCCATATCCGGCGAGACTGCGCTTTTCCCTCACATGACGTTGTACAGCTGTTGCCGCGTCACTTTCATGGCCTTGGCGGCTTCCGCCACACTCACGCCCAATTCCTCCAGGTTCGCTTCCACCAGCTTTCCCGGATGGATCGGAAGGGAGCCGTACCACTGCCCTATTTGGAAGTGGACGTATGCGCTACGAGAATTTGAGGAATCGTAAGGAAATGCGCATCCGTAGTTATGACCGTGAGACCATACTGCATGGCTGATGCCGCAATCCAAATGTCATTCGTCGGGATCGGGGTCCCTGCCGTCCACAAGCCATTCAGAATAACGGCATACCGCTCGGCTGTTTCATCATCCACCGCAATGACCGATACTCTGGATGAAGACAGAAACCGGATGAGCCGTTCCTCGTTTTTCTCCCTCGTACGGCCACGCAAGAATCCGGTTCGCAGTTCCCCCAGTACGATAGGGTTCAAATAGACGGCCTCTGCAGTTTGGAGTGCTTCCTTGATCACCCCATCACCGCGCATGAAGGCGGAGTATCCTGACGTGTCGAGCAACACCCGGCTCACTTCCACATCTCCGGATCAATGGT
>JAOUPN010000346.1 GCA_029879905.1 Nitrospira sp.
CTCTGGGGAGGAGCCGGAATAGCTTCCTCGCCTTCAACCGTACTAGTTTGTGTTTCAGAGACGATGACTCCCTCCGAGACCATCTTAATTTTAATTGTAATTTCTGGCATCATGAGCAGATCTCCTCAAGAATATAAAACGTATCGCCATTCAATTTCCTAAAACCACATTGTTACTCTCTAAGATGAAATTCTCAACAGCCAACTTATCGCAAGGTCGCTTGCGTGATAAAACCGTCTTTAATATAGACGTCTACTTTTCGATTATTCGCCAGCGCTGCTGAAAGTATTACGAAGACATTGGTGACCCCATCAGCCGAGGCAGGTTTTATTCTTTTCCAACCACTGATGCCGCTGATGATGGCCCAAGCCATCTGCGAACCATTTTTAGAGTGTGTCCGGGTTACGGTTTTGTTATTGTGCCACATCTTGAACCTCCTTGCTGGTAGTTTATTAGATTAAGGTTTTTTGCACAGAATACACGTGAATCTTCCCTGTGTACGAACCGTTTTTCTTTCTGATCCCATACAGAATTGAATATTTCACGGAATTCGAACGTCAGTGACTTATCTCAGTGTGGCTTGTTCAATCTGTCCATCACGAAGATATACATCGACTTTTCGATTGTTTGCCAACGCTTCACACAGAATCATGAATGTGTTGGTGACTCCGTCCGGTGTTCGAGGTTTGACTCGTAACCAACTTCCCCCCTCGATTATCGCCCAACCCATTTGTGTCTGATGTTTGGCGTGGGTTCTCGTCACTTTCTTATTGTATTGCCACCCATGTGCTACGGTAGGAATCGCTTGACGTAAATTTGGACGATTCCCAATTCGTTGGGTCCGTGGTCTTCCCGGACCATCCTGTTGAGGTGACCCCGTGGTTCGGAGCAAATTAATTGCTTTCGATGGCGTGATGAGCGTGCCACCCTGTGCCCGCAACACACCCTGCACACAACCCAGAGCACCGACTACCACAGGGGAAGCACTGGAGGTCCCACTAAAGGTCTCTGTGTACCACTCATTCGTATTCGACCCTCCCTGTAGATTTCCATACCCGGTCGTGGTGACTTCTCGTCCCCAACCCTGACAATCAACACGACTCCCATAGTTTGAGAAATCTAATCGGGAACGATCCGGGCCATGATTTCTCCCGTGGGTCCCAGGCGGAGGAGAGCCAGCCCCGACGACAACGGCCCCTGAACTGGGATTCGTGGTCCGGAACGGATTCCTCCACGATGTAGGAAATCCTCCTGGCCTCGTGTTGTAAATGGCATCATCCAAGTTTTGACGGCCGTTCCCGGCTGCTTCCACAACAATAATTCCCTTGTTCACTGCATATCGAATTGCCGCAAAATCGTCTGGCCACCATTCGATGGCAATGTACCCTTGTTGGTCATCCCTTGATTGATAATTAAAACGCGGTCCAGGTCGGTGAATCTCCAAAAGAATGATATCGCCTGGCCGTAACTTGTCTGCTGCCTCGCGGATGGTTTGCGCTGATGGTTTGTTGACGAAAGAGGCCGCTCCTACATTCGCATCAGGACAGATCCCCGTAATCCCAAAAGCATTGCGATCACCACCCATGACTCCAACAACCGCCGTGCCGTGATTCACCGCTCTATTCGCTGAGGTATTCGCCGTTGGATTACTCGAATAAGAAAGACTCGTCCCCACCATCACTCCCATGGAGTTTTGAAGCAAGTCTTCATGTGTAAATTTCCACCCCCATTCACAGTCGATGATCTTGACCCCTGCCCCTCTTCCACCAGGGATGCCCCAAGCGTACGTGGCATCAATCCCCGCAGGGGCAGCGTTCAAATAGATTTGACCAGGTACGAAATTTGGTGTGGCAAGTGGTGGCTCGTCCGGCATAGCCTGTATGTCATTAATGGCTTCGTTGTTCTCCGCTTTCGTTACGGGAGGTTCACTGGCTGGTTTTACATAAGCAGCCTCTACCTCTTCTAGCTCTCGAAGAGCTTCTGCCATGTCATTCAGCCGCTCTTCAGGGGCATCTATATGATAGAAATTGGATAAATCTTGAAACTCCTCACCTGATTCGGCAGATAAGGATGCTGTGCGATCCCGCATACGTTCTTCACTGAGACCGAATAATGGAACCATCGTAGCCCCTTCCGAGGCCAACACATCTGCTAATCCTCGAATATCTGCGCCTGCCGCTGATGCGATCCCGTCTTTCATCGCTCGCAGTTCCATTTCAGGCCTTGCAACCACGACGAGTTCCGGCGGAGAGGATTGTGTCATAGGTTTCTGAATGTCATTGTTTTTGCCAGCAGGTGGCTTTTTGCTTCGAGCCATAGCGTAACCTCCGAATAAAATGTAATAAATATTCCTTACTCTTCCCTGTTCCTCAATCGAATGATCAACGTTTGATGTCCAACCATAAACACGTGAACACGTCCCTCAATATGTAGGTTATTAACGATGGTATTCATGAAATAGTATGACTAAGATTCTATAAGACATTTACCAAGTCGCGCGTTCCCTAGGGAGGTTCACCAAGGGGTTTCACATAAGCCGCTTCTACCCCCGGGACTTGTCGTAATCGACCGATAATCTTCTCCGCATCAGAAGGAACCGGAACCCCAACAATAAAAAACCGTTGGAGTTCAGGGTCACGAGAGTGAGGGTGCAATGGCTTAAGGGTCCCACCAACATTTTTGAGAACCTCAAGAATGTTGGACTGGGTCTCCTTGATGTTTGCCAGTGCTTCCGAAGAGATTTGGAGAGTGATGTTTGTGACCATATTTTTTCTTCAGGCTTTTATTTTTTAATCCTTTAACCAGGAATCTTATTTCAAATGCATTCGTCTTTAGGATGATAGGGCATAGTAGGTCTCGATGGAACAGATCCGAACAGCCCCATCCTCGACTATTCTTCATCCTGCCGACTTGTTTTGCCACCAGGGAACCCTTTCCGGGAAAGACTCCCTCGAGTCCATCTCAAACCGGGGGCAAACGAGTCCCATCGCAGGCTCCTCGGGGAGCGCCCGCCGGTCGCGATTGAACCCGTAACTTGCTAAGCTCCCGTGGTCATGGACGCGAGAGTGCAGGCCACCGCCTATCTGATCTACGTCTGGCTTCGGGGCATTCATCCCATGCTGTGGCGGCGCTTCCTGGTCCGTGCCGAGGGTTCTGTCGCAAATAGCGAAACTTTGAGAGACCATACGGTTTTCATCCCGTCCCAGGACAGAAAACCCCAGAATTTGACCATTCTCGTCTGGGCACCACAGAGATATTCTCCCTTCTTTCCTTCAAAACATTTTTTGCGACAGAACCTCGTTTTCGCTCTGAGAGCAGGAGGCCTCCTCTTGCCTCCCTGGGCTTGATCTGAATCGGATCCAAGGTCAGCCTCTTCCCTTCCTGCACCCGGTTCGTGTTAGTTACACCTGCGTCCGTCAGGCGTTGTCGACCTGCAGGACTCTCTTTTGTGTGATGCTGCATTGAGCTAATGCAAGGAAGCTGCCTGCATGAGATAGACGCATCGATTACATCGCCTGCCATCTTCCTTCTCAGTAATATCCACGCCATACGTATTTCCAACCAACACTTCACGCGCAAGACACACCTTCGGATCACAGCGGCGTGTATCGAAAGAGATTCAGGGGTGAATCCGATCGGATACCATGCGAAGGACTCAGCAGTTCGTTGCTAACTATGCGGATAGGAGACTGTTCCAAACCGGGGGGTATGCGGCCTGGTGACCTGGATAGATCAGCGCGCCATCCGTCATGGCCATTCCCGTGGAGAGCATTACAAACCCGGGGAACCCCCCATGGTCAACGCGTGGCCAGAGGGGGCTCCGGAAATTCGGACAGTGTGGTAAGTGGTGGCCTGGCTTCACCCATCCTACTGAGGGATGGTCGATGAAAGGAGCGAGGCAATGAAACGAACGAGACGGAATCATGAAGCGACCTTCAAGGC
>JAOUPN010000347.1 GCA_029879905.1 Nitrospira sp.
CAGCCTGTTGATGAAGCCGGCGGCGTTCGTCGTTGTCTAACAAGCCAGGATCATAGTTCGTAATCGCCACACGTCCGGACACTCGTCGAACCAACTGCGCCTGACCACTTTCGTCCCGTCGCCATTCATAGCCCTTTCCGAGCGCTTGGCTGGTCAGAGCATGATCCAGCGGAAGCGGCCACACTTCTTCATAGACGATCGGTCCGATTTGGAGTTGGCGAGCCAAATTCAGGGCCGACAGATGGAGTACACGTTTGCGAAACTCTTGATATTCCCCCTCTCGATGAGGCAGGTTGAGGTAAAACGTCCGCTTGCCGTCCTCTTCGACGGCCAACCCTCGCCCCATGAGTCGGAGTACGATCGCCGGTTCAATTCCCTGAGCCAAAAGAAAATCAAGCTTTGTTTCATCCATCGGAGTCAAAATACGTTTGGTAAAATCCTCTCCCTGGACAGGAACAATACTGACCGTCGGATTTTCTCCCACACTGGCGCCGAAGTTAAAAAAGAAGAAATTCTTGGCGAATACGGGACCGCTGTTCTCGAACAACTGACCGCCGAATCCTCCGGTCGACCGGAAATCAAAGGTCGCGGCGACGTTCGAAATCGCCGTGAAATGCAGCGGATGCCCTTGTTTGGCTCGAGCAATATTCAGCAAAAGCATTTCAGACTCAACCTGATTGACCGTGCGATCATACTCGATCACCGCCCGATGCATCGCGAGCGGCGAAAGGCAGCCCGTCACACTCCATAATACGATTATCAGCGACAGCGTCCGCCACACCATGAGTCCCCTCCTCTTGCCGATACCATAGCTTCATGAAACTTCCATATCATACCGATCCATACCGTCGGCCGGTTGACGGATCGAACAGATGAGGAACCGGCCCCTGGACCGACAGGCTCACAGCATCTCCGATCTTCGGGAAAAAACCGGAGACCGATGTACCGGTCACCGCAACATGATCCTGCCGATCATGAATGTCCACCGTCACCCAGCACGTCGGACCGGCCGGTTCCACCAGCCGAACAACACCCGGCACAACCCCGTCGCCGTGGGATTCCGCGCGCTCAACTCTGACATGCTCCGGCCTGATTCCCACGATCACACCACACTGCCGAACCTCTTCAGGCAAACCCTGAGGAACGGCGAAATGCAGAGGTCCTGCCGCGATCTCTTCGGTTCTGATCTCTGCCGCCAGCAAATTCATCGACGGATACCCGAGAAACCCCGCGACAAATACATTGGCTGGAGCGTCATGAATCTCATCCGGCCGTCCGACTTGCTGAAGGCTCCCATGGTTGAGCGCCGCCAAGCGGTCACCCATGGTCATGGCTTCCGTTTGATCATGGGTGACATATATCGTGGTGATATGCAATTCTTCATGAAGACGGCGTAGTTCCGCACGCATGGAGGCGCGAAGTTGCGCGTCGAGATTCGAGAGCGGCTCATCCAGCAAAAAGAGCCGTGGTTTTCTGATCAAGGCTCTCCCGAGTGCGACTCGCTGGCGCTGACCGCCCGAGAGTTCCTGTGGCCGCCGATCCAACAGACCCTCCAAGCCGAGGAATTCGGCCACTCGTCGTACCTCATGCTCAACGGCGCTTGTGGTGAGTCGTCTCGTTCCTTTTGCGACACGCAACGGAAACGACACGTTTTCTCGGACAGTCATATGAGGATAGAGTGCGTAGCTTTGAAATACCAGCGCCACGTCACGATCCCGCGGCTCCATATCCGTCACATCCACACCGTCGAAGAGAATTCGTCCGGCGGTCGGCTGATCCAGCCCGGCAAGAAGATGAAGCAATGTGGACTTCCCGCATCCCGACGGTCCGACAAGCACGAAAAACTCTCCGGCATCAATTGTCAGCGTCAACGGATGGAGAACGGTGGCACGCCCGATGAGTTTTTCCAACCCCTCCAGACGCACCTCCGTCACGACTTCACCCTTTCACGCTGCCGGCCGTCAAACCACCGACGATATGCCGGCAGAATATCATCGCCAGCGCTGCCACCGGCATGGTCACGATCAGAGACGCTGCCGCAAGATCGCCCCATGGGATTTCGTAAAGCCCGGGGAAAAGCGCCAACGTCACCGGAGCGGTGCGGGTCGCATCACTCGCGGTCAACGTCAGCGCAAACATAAATTCATTCCATGAATAAATAAAGACCAAGAGAGCCGTCACGGCCAACGCCGGTCGCGCAAGCGGAAGCATGACGGACAGCAGGGCCCGTAACGGCGTACACCCGTCGATGCGCGCTGCGTAATACAACTCCTTCGGCAATTGGCGCATGAAATTCGTGAGGAGCCAGACCGCAAGCGGCAGGGCATAGACGGTATGGGTCAGGATCAGGGCGACGAGCGTGTCGCGCAACCCAAGTTCCCGCATAAACAGATACAACGGACTCATCACGGCAATCGGTGGAAACATGGAGGTTGCGAGAACCAGTCCCAGAATGACGGATTTGCCCCCGATCGGCAATCGCGCCAAGGCAAACGCGCAGAATGAGCCGAATACAATAGACAAGATGGTCGCACTCGTCGCAACGATCGCACTGTTGACCAGAGATTGAAGCAGCGGCGACCGAAGCAGCACTCGGTCATAATGGGCCCCTGTGATCTGTGACGGGAAAAAAGGAGGCAACCGTACGATATCCACATCAGGCTTGATCGATGTGACGACCTGCCAGATGAGCGGCCCGAGGCACAACAGGATCACCACCGCCGACAAACACCACATGAGTCCGGTTGAACGGTGCTGTTCCCTCCATCCCGTTTCAACTCTCATACCGGCTCCCGCAAATGTAGACGTAAGACCATCAGATACGACAACGACAAGAGGGTTCCAATGATAAACATCGCCGTCGCCAGGGCGGATCCGTAGCCGAACTGCAAGGATTGAAACAGCGTCTTATACGCGTAGATCGACAACGTTTCCGTCGTATTGCCGGGCCCTCCGCCGGTCAGAACAAACACCGCATCAAAGATACGTACCGCGTCCATCGTTCGAAAGATCCCGGTAATCATGATGATCGGCAGGAGAAGAGGGAGCGTGATCAAACGAAATTGGGCCCACCAACCGGCACCATCGATTCGCGCGGCAGCATAGAGTTCCGGTGGAATGGTTTGCAGCCCGGCGAGCAACAGCAACGCGGCAAACGGTGTCGTCTTCCAGACATCCATTACGACGGCGGCATGGACGGCCCAATCAGGGTCCGCCAACCAGTTGATCGGCTCAGCAATCACACCAGCCTGAACCAACAGATAATTCAGCAGTCCATAATCCGGTTGATACAACCACAACCAGATTTGCGCCGAGACGACGGTCGGAACAGCCCAAGGGAGAATGGCGACGACCTGACTCACACGAGTCACTGACGAGGCCCTACGGGTGAGACCATGCAGGACAAGGGCCAGCCCTAAACCCAATGCCAATTCAACCGTCACCGAAAGCAGGGTAAAATACAGAGTCGTCCGGCAGGCAGCCCAAAATCTCTCATCGCTCAAGAGATAGAGATAGTTTTCGACTCCCACAAATTCATCGACACCAAAAACCGGCAACCGGCGGTGCAGACTCAACCACATGGCCGCGACGATCGGCGCAAGGGCGACACAACCGACAAGGGCGAAGGCAGGAGCAGCCATGATATAGCCCCAACCTTTCTCGGACAGCGTCCGGCTGACAGGTCCTCCCCCATTAGCCTTATGCTCTAACACCGTCATAGCCCCTCTGTCTTGGATGGAAGCACCGCCCCCGACAAGAGTCGCTTCGTCGGATGACGTACGGCAACCACGGCATCCCGAGGTGTCTTGCGCCCAACGACGACTGCACTCACCTCCGGCTGTGCGACCTGAGACAACATGAGATAATACGGGGTCACCGGACGAGGCCGTGCTTCTAGGAAGATCGGGAACAGATCTTTCAAGAGCGGCCGAACATCGAGG
>JAOUPN010000348.1 GCA_029879905.1 Nitrospira sp.
GAGGTTGCCTCCCTCCGACTTCCCACCCTTTTCGGATTACTTTCGAGCGACATGTCCCGCGAGCCTCGCCAGTCCAGCCCGTCCCGCTCACCAGTACGGCCAGGGTCTCCAATAGGGATACCAGTACGGCCCCCAGTAGGGGCCGGGAATGATAGGGGGATACGGGCGAAGACGGGTTTGCTCCTCTTCCTCTGCCGGCCAGACGTGTAGGCGCACGATCTCCACAATCGGGTAGAGATAGTCCATTTCATCGATCGGCATGGTGAGGGACCCGGCCACCGTTCCACTGACCGTAATAAAGGTACCGGCTGGTATGGTGACGGGGTCGAGGAATGTTTTCCGTGCGGCGATGACACGGCCTTGGGATTGTCTCAAATCCCGTGTTGGTTTATATGAGGAGTCCAGCGGTAATTGAAGGATTTCGATTCTGGTTTCTTGTTTCAATCGTTTCGCACCCAAGACTTTACCGCCGACGATGATGGTTTGCCCTATATGTTTGTCGGGTGCCTCTTGCAATTGCGCGAAGGTGATGTCAGCCGTGCTGTCCCTGAGCCAGTCAACGGTCGACACACAGCCTGAGGAAACCAGGAGTACCCCTATGATCATCATCCACGATCGTCCGATCATAACGGAAATATAACAGAAGGCAGGACAGCCATTCATGCGATATAATGACAGCCTGAGTGCCATCTGAGAAAGGAGTGTAGGATGAAGGGTCGAGGGAAATTGTTACGGGGCCTTGCGGCTTTGTTCGTCGGAATCATGTCGTTGATGAGCATGCCATACGAGGTGCAGGCAGCAGCTCCGGAACTGAAGGGCACGTTTGAATTACTGAGGGACGAGCCGTCAACGCATCGGCGCGGCAAAGTGAGCATGATCGAGTTTGCCGATTTCTATTGCCCGCATTGTCATCACTTTGAAGAAACGGCGGTGCCGATGCTGTTGAAAGAGTTCGGCGACAAGCTGGAAGTCACGATGGTGGGTTTCCCCGTTATTCGGGGGAAACTGCCGACGGCCTTCGATATGTACGAGCAGGCTAAGATGATGGGGAAGGGCAGCGAAATGAAGAGGGTCTTGTTCCGGACCATTCATAAGGACAAAATGGACGGAGTGTTGGATCGTTCGATTCGTTCGTTGCTGATTCGAGAAGTGGGATTGGATGTGACGGCGTTCGAAGCCGGACTGGAGAGCGGCAAGCCTGCCAGGGCCTTCGAAGAGGGGCGTCGATGGGGAGAACGGATCAAGGTATCATCCACCCCGTCCATTCTGATCGACGGCAATATCAAGGTCGACGGCGTGAATATGACCCCGGACAATGTGCGGACGATCATCCGGAGCATCCTGGAAAACGACGCAAAAAAGTGAACGGTGAATAGTGAAGGGTCAGGGGTGAACGGAAGTTAAGAGAACATGCTGGCTGTAGAGGGCAGGTCTTTTTCCCCTCACGCCTAACCCCTCACCCCTTACGGTACAAAGATGGCGATTGATCCAATTTGCGGCATGACTGTCGATCCGGACAAGGCGGCCGGTCGACATGACTATAAGGGGGAGACGTACTATTTTTGTGCCGTCTCTTGCCTTGAACGGTTTCGTGCCGATCCGGAAGGAGCATTGGGCAAGAAGTCCTCGACGCTGATCACGATCCCGACCAGCGGTTCTACCCGTAAGCCGCTTCCGATGATGATGCCGATGGCGACGGGCGAGATTGATCCCGTTTGCGGCATGACGGTGCAACCGGCGTCTGCGGCCGGTTCCTATGAATATGAAGGGAAGACCTATTACTTTTGTGCGACCAGCTGCCTGACGAAGTTTCAGAATGATCCGGCCTACTATCTCCTTCCTCCCGATCAAAGGCCGCCGCTGGAGATGCCGGTTCCGGCCGGTGGGACGGTCGAGTACATCTGCCCGATGGATCCGGAGGTGCTGGAGACCAAACCGAGTGCCTGTCCGATCTGCGGAATGGCGTTGGAACCGAAGATCGTCACGGCCGAGGATGTCGGTAATCCTGAACTCGAAGACATGAGCCGGCGATTTTGGATTTGTCTTGGTCCGGCCTTGCTGGTGATGCTGCTGGCCATGTCCGACATGATTCCCGGTATGCCGATTCAAGAATTGGTCGGCGGGGCCGTCCTCAACTGGGTGCAATCGGCGTTGGCTACACCGATTGTGCTCTGGGGTGGAGCGCCGTTTTTCCAGCGAGGGTGGGCGTCGATTCTCAATCGGGCTCCGAACATGTTTACACTGATTGCGATCGGAACCGGATCGGCCTATGGCTATAGTGTGGTCGCGACGTCGGCGCCCACGTTGTTGCCCGAGTCGTTTCACCGGCCTGACGGAACGGTTGCCGTGTATTTCGAAGCCGCCGCGGTGATTACGGTATTGGTGATGCTGGGGCAGGTGTTGGAGTTACGGGCACGGAGCCAAACCAGTTCAGCCATCAAAGGTCTGTTGCGGTTGGCTCCGACCACTGCCAGGCTGGTGCGTACCGACGGACATGAAGAGGATATTCCCCTTGAACAGGTTCATGTCGGCAATCGATTACGTGTGCGTCCGGGAGACCGTGTGCCGGTGGATGGGGTCGTGCTCGAAGGGGCGACGTCCATCGATGAGTCTATGATTACGGGAGAATCGATCCCTGTCGCGAAAGAAGTGGGGATGCCTGTGACCGCCGGTACGATGAACGGTACCGGCAGCATTCTCATGGAGGCACAGCGGGTCGGTCGGGATACGCTGCTTTCCAGGATCGTGCAGATGGTCAGCGATGCCCAGCGGAGCCGCGCGCCGATTCAACGGGTTGCGGATATTGCGGCGGGGTATTTTGTCCCGCTTGTCGTCGGGGTTGCCGTGCTCACCGCGATGGCATGGGCGCTGTGGGGGCCGGAGCCGAAACTGGCCTATGCGCTGGTGAATGCTGTGGCCGTGCTTATTATTGCGTGCCCATGCGCGTTGGGACTGGCCACGCCGATGTCGATCATGGTCGGAACCGGACGAGGGGCGACAGCGGGTGTCTTAGTCAAGAAGGCCGAGGCGCTTGAAGTCTTTGGAAACGTCGATACGATTGTCTTCGACAAGACCGGAACATTAACCGAAGGCAGGCCGATATTGACGGCTATTCACTGTGCGGCGTCGTGGTCCGAGACCGAATTGCTCAAGGCAGCGGCGAGCTTGGAGCAGGGGAGCGAGCACCCATTGGCCGAAGCGATTGTGGCCGGCGCACGGAGCCGTGGTGTCGTACTGATGCCCGGTACCCAGTTTCAATCGGTGACCGGCAAGGGGGTGTCAGGTCTTGTCGAAGGCAAGCAGGTTGCCGTCGGGACGGTGTCGTTTCTTCGTGATGTTATCGGGGTTACAGGGGAGACATTGGATTGCCTCGACATGGAAGCCGAGCGACTCAGACAAGACGGGCAGACCGTCGTCTATGTGGCGATGGAGGGAAAAGCAGGGGGGCTGATAGGGGTGGCGGATCCGATCAAGCCTTCAACTTCGGAAGCGGTGCGTCTGTTAAAGGAGGATGGGTTGAGGCTGGTCATGGTGACGGGCGATCATCAACAGACGGCCGAAGCGGTAGGCAGACAACTTGGCTTGGATGAGGTGCTGGCCGGTGTACTCCCAGACCAGAAAGGGGAGATTGTGGCTCGACTCAAGGCCGAGGGTCGTCTTGTGGCTATGACAGGCGATGGGGTGAATGACGCACCGGCGTTGGCCTTGGCCGATGTCGGCATCGCGATGGGGACAGGTGCGGATATCGCGATTGAGAGCGCGGGGATGACACTGATCAAAGGCGACCTTCGAGCGTTGGTGCGGGCTCGGCGTTTGAGCAAAGCCACTATGCAAAACATCAGGCAGAACCTGTTCTTTGCCTTTGCGTATAATATGGTGGGCGTGCCGGTGGCGGCAGGCATTCTCTATCCGTTTGTGGGTGTGCTTCTCAGCCCCAT
>JAOUPN010000349.1 GCA_029879905.1 Nitrospira sp.
GCCGGACCCACGGGAGGATCTCGTTCGGCGATTGCTGGAATATAAAGCGTACAAGGAAGCAGCCTATCAACTGGATGGGCAGGAAAAGATGTGGCGGGAGATGTTCAGCCGGGTACCGGGCGATCCGGAACCTGTTCAGTCGGAAGATACGCTGTTGGACAATGTGACGCTGTTCGACTTGGTGGATGCACTCCAAAAAATTCTGGACCGGAATCCCGGGAAAAAACTGATCGAGATCGTTCCCGACAATCTTACTGTTCGGCAGCGGATGAACGTGATTCTTGAAATGTTGGAAGGAAGGGACTCCGTGTCGTTTGCGGAGTTATTCGAACCGGCCAGCAATCGTTTGATCGTGATCGTGACGTTTTTGGCGATGTTGGAATTGATCCGGTTGCGGGCGACGCGGGTATTCCAAGCGGAATCGTTTGGGCCGATTTTGGTGTCACGAGCGTTTTCCTTGGTTCCGGATCCCGCTGAACTTGATGATAGTGATATGGAATGGAGGGGAGCATGACTCCAATGACCGATGAAATGAGCGCCGCCGTGGCTGAGACGGATGTCGACATGGAAGGGTCGGTGTCAAACGGCCATTCGGACGGATTGGACACGTACGGGGCCGAGGATGATGCGGCTCGGGCCATGGCAGCCCGTGAGTTGCAGGGCATCGTGGAATCCCTGTTGTTCATCTCGCAGGAACCCCTGTCGATTCAACGGCTTACGGCAGTGATCGGCGATGTGAACAAGCACGACGTGGTGCAGGCGCTTCAGAGCCTTGGCGAAGAATTAGCAAGAGAAGGGCGCGGCATCCGTTTAGCGGAGATCGCGGGTGGCTTTCGTCTGGTGACGAAGCAGGAATATGCCTCCTGGATCAAACGAATGGATAAGACGAAATCAGCAGCGAAGTTGTCGCGGTCGGCGCTGGAGTCACTGGCGATCATTGCCTACAAGCAGCCGATTGTGAGGGGTGAAATTGAAGAAATTCGCGGAGTTGAGACGTCGGGAGTTGTGAGGACTCTGTTAGAGCGCAAGCTGGTGCGGATTGTGGGCCGAAAAGAAGTGCCTGGCCGTCCGATCATGTACGGCACCACGAAGTTTTTCCTCGAGCATTTCGGGTTAAATGATTTGTCGCAGTTGCCGCCGTTGCGTGAGTTTAAAGAACTGGGCGAGTCCGAACAGGCGATGCTGCCGATGGACGAAGCGGAGAATCTGACGGCCAACGGTACCGTCGAGGTCACGCCTGTCGACGAGGCCGAGGTCGAATCGGTTTCGGCTCAGCTTGAGGGCCATTCAGAGTCAGAGCTTGGGGGGAGAGCCGCCGAGGCGGAGCTGATGGAAACGGTGACAGAAACGGAATCGATGGTACTGGAGCCCGGGCAGGAGGTCGAGGTTGGGGAGGTGGTCGAGGGGGTGACGGATGATGCTGATCTTGAATCGGTTCCTGACCTGTCCGAAGCAGAGCTGGAGCGTGCAATTGCTGAGGTGGAGCTGAAAGAAACGACGGCAGTTGCCCCAGAAACCCTTTGGGAAGTGGAAGTTGAGGGGGCGACGGAGGAGTCTGAGGCCGATTTGATTTCGGACCAGGCTGAAGTTCTTTCCAAGGCAGAGACTGAGTTCTCAATGGGTGAGGAGGACTTGGTGGAAGCCGTGGCAGAAGACGACATGATGGTCCCGGAGACGGTATCGGTCGTAGAGGCCGAGGTTGAGGTAACTGAAGTGGTGACCGACGCCTTGTCGGAGACGACAGAGATGGTGGCAGAGGTCACAGAGACGGTGCCGGAAGCGAAGGTTGAGGAGATTGCGGTCGAGCCTACGCTGAAAGCAGATACCTCCATATCGGACGAGCCCGGACACCTGTATTCCGACGACACCACTGAACAGGCATAGGTTTTTCTCTCCTGCATTCACGACCACGTGCGATCGCCAGGGCATTCTGAACCCTGGCGATTTCCCATCCCCATAAACCCGAATTTCGTAGTGGGCTACGGTGTTTTCTTCATTCCCGCGCCTGGCGGACACCTGCGGCGCGAAAGCAGGAATTCACTTCATCAGGCTGCGCTTGTGGCGAAAGCATGCCCCCATCTCGTGTATTTTGGCCGTCCTGGCAGGCGTCAGCGGGCTGACGGTGAATGCATTTGAGCAGCAGAAAACGAGTATTACGCTGGACTCAGCATTGAAAACTTTCCGATGCCTGGGAATGAGCTAACCAGGCCAAATGTGGATGATCGTCAAACGTCACTCGTTAATAGTCAACCGGTGATGGGGGATCGTCGAGTGTCAAACGTCATCCGTCAACCGTTCCGAACGTCTCAGCCCTCAGCCCGCTTCGCCTCAAGACCAACGTCACTCCGCATGCCGTTGACCGACTCAAAACTCAAAATTAAAAACTCAACATTCGGCTCTGCATCCTCAGTCCTCGGCCCTTCCCTTCCTTGACTCTCTTTCAGGCCCTTTGCTAGACTCCACAGTCCTATTCTAACTCCTTGAAACACCCATTGTTTCTTGAATTAGTCCGCTCCAGCTTTACGAGGTGATCGCAGTGATGAAAGCATGGCTTTTAGACGAAATGTTTCGATTCGACCGGCAGGTGCTCACGATCGATGGTGTGCAAGAAAGTGAGTGGGGAGGCGGTGATTCCGTCGCAGAGGAGGAAGAGCTTCCTCCTGCGCCGGCCAATGTGCAGGCGAAGCCAGGAAACGGCAGAGTGACTATTACGTGGGACCCCGTGCCGGATGCCATGTACTACAATCTCTACTTCCAGACCACCAAGGGCGTGCAGATCAAGTTCTCGGAGCTCACGCGTCCGATCGCCAGCGAGGATGATTTCAAGACGGTGATCGGTGTGAAGAAGGAGAAGGCGACCTGCTTGGAAGGTGCCACCAGCCCCTATGTGCATGACGATTTGGCCAACGGCACGTGTTACCACTATGTGGTGACGGTCGTGACGTCTAAGGGCGAGAGCCTCGAGTCGCAGGAAGTGATGGCCGTGCCGTCACCCTATCTGCTGGCGATGGTGTTGGGGCAGGAGGGTACGGATGACGGAGAATTCAGCTCACCCACCGGCATCACACTGGATAAAGACGGCAATATCTACGTCGCCGATACGGACAATCACTCTATCCAAAAATTCGACAAGGCCGGCAAGTTTCTGGCGCGTTGGGGAGGCGATCCCAGTTCACAGGAAGGGCAGTTTTACTACCCGCGCGGTTTGGCTGTCGGGCCCGACGATATGTTGTATGTGGCCGACAGCGGGAACAATCGCGTTCAAAAATTCGATCTGGAAGGAAACGCACAGAAAGCCTGGGGGAAGTTCGGGTTTGCCTGGCGCGGCGCCGAGATGGGCAAATTCGATGTGCCCTGGGGGATCACGACGGACCAAGACGGCAATATTTATGTGTCGGATACCAGCAATGCGCGAATCCAAAAGTTTCAGCCGGACGGCCAGTCGCTCTTGAAGTGGGGCCGTGACGGGAGCTTCGACGGGGCCTTCTTTTTTCCGCGCGGCGTGGCGGTGGATTTTGTCGGCAATATTTATGTTGCGGACGAGAGCAACAATCGCGTGCAGAAGTTCGACGCCCGCGGAAGTTTCTTGACCAAATGGGGGCGTGACGGCAGTGGGCCCGGTCAGTTTCGGTCACCCTGGGGGATTGCGTGCGATGCATTGGGGAACGTCTACGTGGTCGACAGCGGCAACCACCGCATCCAAAAATTCGACGGGAACGGCACGTTCCTTTGCTCCTTCGGTAATCGCGGCAGGGCGGAAGGACAGGTGAACTTTCCTTATGGCATTGCCGTGGACAAAGAAGGTGCGGTGTTTGTGGTCGATAGCGGGAACAACCGAATCCTCAAGTATGTCCCGACCGAAGAGGAGGCGAATCGCGGGACGCAAGACACGACTCAAGCCGTGGAG
>JAOUPN010000350.1 GCA_029879905.1 Nitrospira sp.
TTGTGGGGGTATATCGAAAACGGATAAGAAGAGAGGACAACTCTGCTGGGCAGTAGGCAAAAACGACCTACGTATCACCGAGGGCTATGGCAGACCACAGACATCACCATCACCTCACGACATTCTCCGATCTTCGGGGTGGATGCCTTGACGTGTAGGCGAGGGCTCTACTGCTTATAAGTAGTTACCCCATGGTCTCGTGGGACGATTAGGGATGGGTGCTAGGATACTCTGGTGAGCGAAGGGAGGGGGTCCTATTACCTGTGGACTTTGACGCAGTACGTGTGTTGACGGCACCGGCGACAGATCGCCTGACTCCTCCTGCACGAGACATTTCATTCCTCTGTCCGGCTTCGTAAGGCAACTCCAACTGCATGGCGAGCGCTCGAGCCAATGTTCTCGCGGTCATGGCCGGCCCATGACGGCGATGATCTTGAAAGATGACTGACGATGGGTATAGGGCCATCCTACAATCCTTCATGGCATTCATTGGCGAGTTTGCGCCAACAACTGTTCGGTGAGCTTGGCCGCACGATCCGCCTTGACCTGACCGAGAATCGCTCCGGCCGTTTTCGGCTTCACGAGGCGAAGAATTTCCAATGCGGCCGTATCCGACATCCGTTCAAGACGCACGGCAGCTTCCTCCGACGGCATGGTTTCGTACATCCTGCCGAGTTTGTTCTTCTTTTCCTCCGCCAGACGCTCTTTTTCCAGCAACGCTTTGGCCTGAACCGTTTTCGTATTGGCCGTTTGTTCCACTTCCTTGGCCCGTGCATCTTGCAGCCGTTTTTCCATGGCTTCGTTTTGGGCCAAAAGCTTTTCTACTTCGGCCCGTACGATCAGCAGCCGGGCTTCGTGCTCCCGAACCGTTTCCTCACGTTGATCCAAATCATGTTTTCGCAACGCCAACATTTCCAGTACCTCTCTCGGCACACCCAACGCGGGCCCTTGCGCATTCTTGGTATCCGGAGAGGCCGACTCTCCGGCATTCTCGGGCGCTGGTCCTTGAGACCCTGCAATCGGGGAAGAATCCGATTGTGCCGCTGACTCGATCGGAGATGTAGACGATTTCTTTTTTGTACTTGTCGACGCTTGTCCCAATTGCACGACCCCCCACAGGAGAATCATACAACCGGCGACGATCTTGACCACCTTCCATAACATAGATCGCCGACGCGGCCTCACCGAGACCGGCGGCGCCGCCTTGCGCCGAGCCTTCCGGCTGAGCTGAATACGATCTCCCGAGGTAGACGACGTGTTCGCCGTCATGACGACCTCTTTTCCGAAGCTCCCCACACACGACCGGCAGCCTCATCCGTCGCATATTGCTCCCGGCGCAGAATTTCGACATCACGTGCCCTCTGCCTCCGTTCAGCAAGACGGTCAAGGACCTTGCGCTCCTGGGTCGCCTCAATCAGACGCTCCTGCGCGGCATTCCATGCTTTCATTAAGTTCTGGATCGCCGCATGAGTCTTGCCCAGTGAGGCTCTTCTTGAATCCAGTCGCCCTTGCCACTCCCACATCGCTTCCACGGCCAATCCACGCTCGACTTGGGCTTGATAGTCTGATGCTTCGGCCTGGATCTGGGCCTCGATCGTCTCACACTGACGTTCCATGCGCGTCAGTTCCTGTGTCAACAGAGCCAACTCCATCATGACGGCTTCCTGTGCCCGCGCACGTACTTTTCTCAACGACTCAAGACTCATGCTGATTGTTTCGCCAGCGCGCACAGGCCTTGAACCGACACGGCCAACGAAGCCGGTTGTTCGACCTCCTGCCGCACGTAGGTATTGATGGCGTCCTGAGCCTGGACTGCACGGTCAAGCGTCGAGTTCATGCCTTGCTTGTATGCGCCCAAGAGTATGAGATCTTCGGACTGCCGATACCGCGCGATCAATTCCAATACCGCCCTGGCTGCATCACTATGCTCGCGCCCGATAATATCGCGCATGACGCGGCTGGTGCTTTGGAGCAGATCGATAGCCGGAAAATGATTTTGCGCGGCCAACGCGCGCGACAGCACTATATGTCCGTCGAGAATCGAACGGACGGAATCGGCGACAGGATCATTGAGGTCATCGCCGTCCACCAGCACGGTATAGAGTCCGGTAATAGTGCCTTCGCCTGGTCCGGTGCCGACACGCTCCAGAATTTTCGGCAACATGGCGAAGACAGAAGGCGTATAGCCTTTTGTTGTCGGCGGCTCACCGATCGCCAGGCCGACTTCCCGTTGGCTGTAGGCCAACCGCGTCAAGGAATCCATCAACAAGAGCACATGCTTCCCCGCGTCACGAAAATACTCCGCGATGGTCGTCGCGACCAAGGCCGCCCTCAGACGTACCAACGGCGCTTGATCGGATGTCGCAACCACGACGACCGAATGTTGTAACGCAGCGGGTCCCAGATCGCGCTCCAAGAATTCTTTCACCTCACGCCCTCGCTCACCGATGAGCGCAATGACGTTCACATCGGCTTTGGTATAGCGGCTGATCATGCCCAACAAGACGCTTTTCCCGACACCGGCCCCGGAGAAAATGCCCATTTTCTGGCCCTGGCCGCAGGTCAAGAATCCGTTGATCGCCCGAATGCCGAGATCCAACGGCGTGCGAATCCTCGCGCGCTGCAACGGATTCAGCGGGCTCGCATGAAGCGGATACCGCTCCGTCGCCGCGACAGGCCCCTTCTCGTCGAGCGGACGCCCAAGCCCGTCCACGATACGCCCCAATAACCCGGTCCCGACGGGAATACTGGCCACTCTTCCGGTCATGGTGATCAGGCTTCCCGGACCGATTCCTCGCATATCGCCGAGCGGCATAAGCAAGATGCGGTCGCCTCGAAACCCCACCACTTCGGCGGCAACCGGTTCACCGCCGTCTTCCCTGCTGATCGCACAGAGCTCCCCCACCGTCGTCACCGGCCCATACCCCTCGATGACGATTCCGACGGCTTGGACGACTCGCCCTGAGACACAGATGGGATCGACACCGTCCAATACGTCGTTAAGACTCATGGCGGCTCCGGTTGTTCAACGCCTCACCCAACCGACGCAACTGCGTATCCAAGGATGCATCGATCAGGCGGTTATGTGTGTGCAAGAGGCAACTCCCTCGAGTCAGCGCCTGTATCGGTTCAACCTTGAGCGTGAGCGCCAGATCCCGCCGTGCGCCAAGATCTGCACATGCCGCCTCAAGCGCAGGCGCATCGTCCGGGTGGACTTGTATCACGACCACTCCGGGCTCTTGTACGGCGGCCAACGCCGCCTTGGCCTGCACGACAATCTGATCCATGCACGTCTCGGCCGTTTCATGCAGAACTTTCGATGCGATATGGAAGGCCAAGCCCACGACATCTTCCTCAACGGTTCTCCGAAGCAACGAATGGGCTAATTTGAACTTCTGAACGATATCGGCCAAGACGGCATATTCTCGCCGGCATCGCTCTTCGGCCCGTCGTTCTCCTTCCTCAATTCCTCGTTCGAACTCTTTCGGACCTTCATCCTCCTGCGGAGCCTCCTCCTCACCGAATGTCTGAAGCGGAAGACTGGCCAGTCGAACCGCCCCGGACTCAATGACCGTATGTTTGAGTACTGTCTGTTCGCCCCGCAGCCGATAGAGCTCCAAGAGGCGATGCACCGTCATCAAGACCGCCTCGCCCCGGATCGGCTTGATGAGAAAATCCGATGCACGGGCCTTCATGGCTCGGACGGCAAGTTCGACGGTCGGCGCACCCGTCATCGCCACGCCGATAATACGGTTGTCGATCCCCAGCGCTTCCTCAAGCACCGTGATCCCGTCTCGATCCGGAAGCGTGACATCCACAATGAGCAAGGCAGGAGGAAACTGTTTCACCATGGCAATGGCTTCCTGACCTGAGGCGGCAACCCGAAT
>JAOUPN010000351.1 GCA_029879905.1 Nitrospira sp.
GCCCGCCCCAGACCGTGCGCCGACCCCGCAGGGTGCCACTATCGCGATTCAACGGAGCCACGCCCACAAGCGCCGCGAGTTGTTTGTGAGCCAACGTGCCCAGCTCCGGCACCGTGGCCAGCAATGTGGTACTCAGGACTGGGCCCACGCCCGGCGCACTCCGCAGCAGCGCCTCGTTCTCGCGCCAGACCGGGCTGTGCCGAATCGCTGCTGCCAGATCCGTGTCGGCCTGCTGCAAGGCCTCTTCAAGCCAGGCGATATGCGCCTGCAGACTGGGGCGAATCGGTTTGGGCGCCTGGCGCAACCGATTCTTCTCGGCCGTCAGCATCTCCACCAGTTGCCGACGGCGTGTAACCAGTGCCGCCAGGGCCTGGGTATGTTCGTCGGGCAACGGCCGCAGCGCGGGTTGGATCACGTCAGCGAAGTGCGCCAGCGTCTGCGCATCCAGGACATCCGTTTTCGCCAGCTTCCCCGTCGCTTTGGCAAAATCTCGCACCTGGCGGGGATTGACCACGACCACGGGCAGGCCCGCGGTGACCAACGCCCCGACCAGCGGAATTTCCAATCCGCCCGTCGCTTCCAACACCACGCGCACGGGAGCCACCCGGCGCAGGCGTGCGATGAGCTGCGTCACGCCTGTTTCATCATTGGCCACTGCAAAGCGGCCGTCTGGACGAAGCGCGACATCCAACTGCGCTTTCGACACATCAATACCGACACACACGTGAGGCACGGTCATGCGATCCTCCTTTGGAGCCCGGCCTTGCAGGATACGGGCTCGGTGGCCCCGGCAACTGTTCGGGCTGTCCCTATAAAGAGCGTGACGACCCGCGCTGTCCCCCGGTCTCGACGACCTCGGCTACGACGGCCTATCACGCTCAGATTCAGAATCCGTGTCAGCATGAAGCGGACAGATTCAAGATACAAGGCTACTTTTCTCTCCATGGTGAGGAAGGAAAAGGTAGGTGGAGGGCGGAGACAATCCAAGAAAACCAGCCTGTCCCCCTTTCTCTTCATACAACCTTAATGTGGACCTAGATACGACAGGCTTTCCAGCTGGCTCTCAGATAAGTGTGGAGGTGAAGACCGGGCGCTTACAGACCGATCAAAATCCGGCGGGGCCGAATAAGGTAGATTTTAGGCCATATCGTTCTGGATCGAATACCGTCAATGCAAATGGAACAACTACTGTTTCCGTATCACTTAGTGGACTGTATCCTGGACAATATGTGCAGATAATTCCACAGCGACTAAGCCAGACATACGCTCCTGTGATTACGCCCGTGGTTGGGCTGCCTGGGCAGGTGCGGCCATCACCATCGGTTGACCCTCAGACCAACTATGATTCCCAATGCCAGTGAGATTGTGGAGCAGTCGATCTATTGAAGGAAGTATGATGAGGAGAATCAATAGTAGACGTAATACAGGATTTCTGGTCATGTCTCTTCTCCTGATGATCAGCGGCTTTGGCGAGCCAAAACAGGCCTATGGTCAAGAAGTCCTCAGAGGCTTGGATCTTTCCACGGTAGGGCTTTATCTTTTTGTTCCGGGAGAGTTCCACAAGGTCCTAGAGGAGCGAGCAAAGACACAATTCCACGAGGCAGGATTGAAACTCGGAGAGGAGAATAATTATCCCAGCCTACGGTTGTCATTACGGCCTAAAGAAAGTAGGCGCTGTAAGGAGGTTGCAATCTATCAGCCTAAATTGGAACTGCTGGAAGAGGTAGCGTTAGTTCGCTCTGGTCATAAGAGAATCGTAACGACGTGGTTTCTTGGACAGGAATTTGGTTATGAGACGGATCGATTAAGCCTTGCTGATCTTCAGGAAAAACAGGATGAAATGCTGAAGGTCTTTATCGATCAATACAAATTCCTCAACCCTAAGAAGTAAGTGTCCCGTCCGCGCGAGCAGTGAGAGGTGGCGTGGCGTTTGGCTAACGGATTTTGTGAGAACGTCCGCCTCAGCACCGCGTTGTGACCTGAGTTTCGTTTCTGTCTGAGTGAAGATCTTCGATTTTTCCCGTCGGATGCCCCTCCTTCGTTACCGCTCGCGCAGATATAACCCTCATCCTCACGGACAGCTTGTCGCTCCGTCTTCTCCTATCGCCATACCCCTCGGCCCTAACCGCGCTTTGCCGCAAAGATATCGATCCCGGCCCACACTTCGGCGGGTGTCCGCCCGTACAAGTGATCGTGGGGTCGCTCGTGGTTGTACCAGGCGCGAATGGTCTGTAGGGCCGTTGTGATGTTGCGTTTAGGACAGCGATGGCACCGCTGTCTTCCTTTCGGAGAGACGGCGGATGGTCTTTTTCCCCTGACCTTTTCGTGCTTGTGCGAGATCATAGGCTGCCTGCATTCCCATCCACATGGCCGCTCCTCCGCCGAATGCCTGTTCTAACCGTAAGGCCATGTCCGGCGAGACTGCACTTCTCCCGCGTATGACGTTGTAGAGTTGTTGCCGCGTGATCTTCATGCCTTTCGCTGCTTCCGCGACGCTTACGCCGAGTTCTTCAAGGTTGGCAGCAATCAGCTGCCCAGGATGGACAGGATTCTTCATCAGCATGGTCACCCCTCTTAATGGTAGTCCTCTAAATCCACATCGTGCACATGGCTTTCGAGAAAGCGAAATGTCACACGCCGGTTAGCCCGAACGGTCACGGCCCACCTGCCCGCACGATCACCCTTCAGTGGGTGAAGTCGAAAGGTCGGTTGGTTCAGATCCTCGGCTCGTTCCGCCGCATTCAGCGCCGAAAGAATCAGGCGCAATCGATTACGTAGGTCGGGGTGCAACTTCCGGCCATCATCTTCCTCAAACAACAGGCGAAGGCCCTTGTGCAGGAAGCTCACAATCATCTGCGAAACTGTAAAACGTCAATTGCCATTTGTCAACGGTACGGCATGGTCGTCACACTCGCCTTGTCTGTGTCCTGTCATCGGTTCTGTCTCGCTCACCGGTACAGTACTGCCTGGGGCCCATAAAATGGGGCTGCAGCCGTCTTTGCAAGTTCCTATTTCTGCCTGGGGGAGGTGTGTATCCGCCGCATAAAGAAGAGCGGTTTCGCGGGGTGATCCGCCGGTACGAGCAAGCTCTGTGTGGCGCGCCCGACAGGACGGAATATGGTGGCCCAGATCCGTCAGCGGGGATGGCTTCAAGAAATTACTGGTGGTGTTTATCCGCCGCCGTCAATGAAGAGAGGCTGCGCCTGATGAGGCGGCGGCACGCGCAAGCGAGGTGTGGTGCGCCCGACAGGACTTGAACCTGTAACCTTCTGATCCGTAGTCAGATGCTCTATCCATTGAGCTACGGGCGCACTCTTTTAAGACAGTTGAGAGTTATGAGTGCTTAGTGCTGAGTTGACGGAGTCCGAAAAATCACAATGGCTGATCTCAGAAACGAGTCCACTTGGTAACTCAAAGCGTACCACTCACAATTCAAAACTCTGTACTTTCAGGACAGGCAGTTATACAGTTCTCTAGGATGGGGGGTCAAGTGGAGCAATATAAGGCTATTGTACGGATTTCAGGAATATTTTGTGATCCGTGTTGCCCTGTCATACAGTTATCCCATGCGGTATCAATCTTCTCCACCAGAAGAGTCCACGACGGTCACCTGCCCCAAGTGTGCGTTTGAACAGGAAGAGGGGGCTGAGTGCCTCCGATGTGGGATCATCTTTGCCAAGTTCAAGGGCACAGAGGAGCCTGCCGAATCGACCAAGGTCTTAAGGCGGGTCTCTGATCCGGAACCGGTCAGGCAGGGAGTGGGGGCTCGGCTGTTCCGTATTCTTCCGTGGTTCTCGTTATTGCTGACCATCGGTGTGTTGTTGATGATCCTCCGCCCATCCGCTCCGATTGAGTTCGATACTGATCCGCAGGCAGC
>JAOUPN010000352.1 GCA_029879905.1 Nitrospira sp.
CGAATCGGATCGCTCTGGTCTGTTCGCGTAGGAGATCACTATCGCGCGCTTGGTTTTGATGTTCCAGGTGGAATTAATTGGTTCTGGATCGGCACTCATGCGGATTACGATACGATAATCGGTTCGTGATATAGCCAGATATGTCTCAACGTCTATCTCCTTGTCCCTCCAGTCCCAACTGCGTCTCCACCTACGCGCAGGATGAGGGGCATGCCATCGCGCCCTTCGCATATCGAAAAAGCCGCGTCGAGGCGAAGGAGGCGCTGAAGGCCGTCATCAATTCCTTGCCGCGAGTAACGCTTGTGGAAGAGGACGAGTCCTATCTGCACTATGAGTTCACCAGTCTACTGCTTCGATTCGTCGACGACGTCGAGTTTCTTTTCGATGAAGAGACAAAGACGATCCACTTCCGTTCCTCCTCACGCATGGGCTACGGGGATTTCGGAGTAAACCGTCGTCGGATGGAAGAGCTTCGTGGTTTAACCGCCGGCAAGCTCTGACCTGTACGGGATACTGAACAGCCTGCCACGTGTTTCTCGCAAACCGTGAACGGTAAACAGTACAGCGTGTAAAGGATCAAGGGACCAGATCCAGTGTCCCATTCTTACCTCTCCCACAATACGTCGTACTATTCACCCACCTTCCCAGTAAGCCACGGCTAGAAGGTTGTGGGGCTCCACCCTTCACCGCCCATGTGCGTTTCACCCGCCTTCGCAGGAAGCCACGGCTAGAAGGCCGTGGAGGAATGCGCAGCGGGTGTCCTCCGACCCGTCGGCCGGAGCCTATGGGCGGCGTGCCGAAGCCTTGGCGTCCGGCCTTCACAGCCGAAAAGGTTGCTTCGGCGGAGTAGGCAAGGAGGACCCGCTTCGCCAAGGCTCAGCGAGGCGAGCATGCTTCGGCGAGGTGTCGCCGAAGACTCAAAAGGAGCCACGGCTGGCAGGCCGTGGGGCTCCACGTCTCACGGATCGAAGACGGCCACTTTGGCAAGTCTATGGGTGGTTGGGTGTCCGATCGCAATATTCCATGGAGCGTCAATGCTTGGGGGGAGTCAGTTTTGGGCCGAGTCTGGTCGTATGCTGGAAGATGCACTTCGGGCAGGTGTAATGGATAAACTGATTTCCGCCGACAAGCCGTTTATTCATGGACACTTGGCACCAGGTACATAGGCGGTCAGGGAGGTCCGTCGGTGAATTCTGAATAGGTGCTGTCATGGCGACATTGTCTCCGAGGGCTGTAAACCTTGTCAACAGAGTATATCCGGCGCCAGTACCCCCAAAATAATCTTGTTTGCCGCCATTTGGCCCCCCCTCGATTCATGATATAATTCTGCCTATCATTCAACCGTTCCTTGTGTTCCTTACACTCTTACAGAAAGGTAGTACCTCCTATGAGTATCTCGGCTAGTTCCGAGTCTCCTCTTTGTCCGCCTGTTGCCCCTGCGGCTGCTTCCTTCCCTGCTCAAGATATGGTGGGAGAAGGCAAAGCCTGGGGGCTTTGTACAGCCATTGACCTTCAGGAGTGCAACCCTGACCTCATTCGTGATGCCGAGGCTATCAAGCGGTATGTGATTGAACTCTGTGATCTCATAGGAATGAAGAGGTTCGGGGAATGCCAGGTCGTCAATTTCGGTGAAGGCCGCGTCGCCGGCTATTCCATGGTCCAGCTGATTTCCACCTCACTGATCAGCGGCCATTTTGCAAATGATACCAACAAGGCATACCTTGATATTTTCAGCTGTAAAGGATATGACCCTGCGGTTGTGGAGTCGTTCTCGAAGGCGTTTTTTGGCGCCCGTTGGAGTTCTACTACGACGACACTCCGATACTGAAGATCAGATTTCTCGTTGAAGCGGATCGGGGCCGCGGGTGTCGCGGCCCCGACTGTTATCAAGGCCACCATGTCACGCAAAGGAGATTAAAGCAAACTGATGACTGCGAAAGACATTATCGACTCCCTCCCTTCAAAGCTCGACAAGGATGCGGCTGAGGATCTCGACGCCGTATATCAATTCGATCTGAAGGGAGAGCAGGGGGGACAATATCAGTTGGTCGTGCAAAATGGGACCTGCGAAGTGAAAGAGGGAACCCATGATAATCCGCATGTGACATTGTCGCTGGATGCGGAAGACTGCAAAAAACTGCTGAAGGGTCAACTGAGCGGCATGGCGATTGCGATGTCGGGGCGCATGCAGATTGCGGGAGATATCGGATTGGCGTTGCAGCTGAAGTCGTTGTTCCCTGGTATCGGCCGTTAGCAGGACGGCGGACTCACTGCCCATCAATATAGAGGGGGAGTCCGGCTGTCTTGCCAAGCCGAAGGTATCTGCCCTTCATCTTCCCGTTTCCTCGGGAAACGTTCTTCTAAGATCATGTAGATCGTGGGGATGAGAAACAGCGTCAAGACCGTCGAGACGCTCAAGCCTCCCACGACTGCTCGTGCCAGGGGTGCGTTGGTTTCCCCTCCGGTTCCGAGTCCGATGGCCATCGGGAGTAGACCGAATACCGTTGCCAGCGAGGTCATGAGAATCGGCCTGAGGCGGATTCTTGAGGCGGTGATGACGGCATCGGACAGGGGGAGGCCCTTTCGGCGCAAGACGTTCGTGTAGTCAACCAGCAGGACCCCATTGGACACGACGATGCCGAGCATCATGATGATGCCCATCATGGACGTGGTGGATAAGGTCGTGTCGGTGAGGAACAGGATCAAAATCACGCCCGGGAGTCCCATCGGCACCGAGAACATGATGATGAACGGGTCGAGCAGCGATTTGAACTGCGAGGCCATCACCATGTATACGAGCAGCAGTGCGAGGGCGATGGCGAACAGGAACCCTTGAAAGGTTTTGCGCTGTTGCTCGATCTGTCCGGCGAGACGGATGGTAAACCCCGGCGGCAATTGGATCGAAGCAAATGCCGACTCGAGATCGCCGGCGATTTCGCCTAGTGAGCGGGTCGTCGGATTGCCGGTGATATGCACGATGCGCTGAAAATATTTCCGGTCGATCTTTAAGGGGCCGGCATTCAAGGAGAGAGAGGCGACGTTCTTTAAGAGTACCGGCTGCCCGGTTTTGGTCGTCAGGAGGATATTCTCCAAATCAGTGAGACTCTTTCGGTGCTCGTCTCCCAGCCAGACGCTGATGTAGTATTCGTTTCCGCTTTGCGGGTCCGTATAGATGATCGGTTCGGTTTGCCCGTTGCCGTTGAGAGAGAACAAGACCGTATTGGCCACGTCGGTTTCGGAGAGGCCGAGTAATGCCGCTTTTTCCCGATCCACGGTGATGTTGACTTCCGGGTAATTTTCCTCCCTGCTGGACTCGACATCCGCCAGCCCGGGTGTTTGCTCCATAATATCCTTGATGCGATTGATGACCTCTCGTGCCTTGTCGAAATCGTATCCGTAGACCTCCACATCAACGGCTTTTTGTGTGCCGAAACTCGTAATGCGCTTCACAAGGCCGCCTGGATCAAAATACAGGGCCACGCCAGGGAACAGCTTGAGTATTTTCGGCCGGATATCATTCATGATTTCCACTTGGTCTCTGCTTCGCTTGTCCGGAGGGGTCAAATGGACTTGGATCGAGGAGGCATGGGGGCCGGTGTTGGGGTTGAAGATGGACGAACGGCCTTGCGTCAACACGCCCGTGCTGGACACGATCGTTTCCAGTTCGTGGGGAGGAATGTTTTCGCGAAGGACGCGCTCGATCTCGGCGACCTGCTGTTCCGTTTGTTCCACACGTTGACCTACCGGGGCTCGCAAGGAGATGTGGAATTGACTTTCATCGGAAACCGGCAAGAATTCCTTTCCGATCAAGGGCACGAGCGTGAGTGAGCCTGCGAAGATCAATAATATAGCGGCGATGAAGGTTCGGCGGTGTTT
>JAOUPN010000353.1 GCA_029879905.1 Nitrospira sp.
CGCGATATCCACGATGACCACGTTCGCACTTGCGCCGATGATCGTGCCGTTTCCTCCAAGACAGGCTCCTAACGCCAATGCCCACCAGAGCGGGATGATATCTGGTTGATGGACCAAGACCGAATAATCAGAAATATCCGGGTGCAGTGACCGAGCCAGATCTACGATCAACGGGTTCATTGCAGCGACGTAGGGAATATTGTCCACAAAGGCAGACAACACGGCAGACCCGGCCAAGACCGCAAGTGTGGCCGCAGTCAAATTGCCTTCGGTATAGGTGACCAGCCGTTCGGCGAGAAATCGAATCGCCCCGACTTTGACCAGGCTTCCGACCAAGATAAAAAGGCCGATGAAGAAAAAGATCGTTTTCCACTCGACTTCTGCGAGATAGGTCAATTCCTCCGTTTCATTCCCCCGGTCGCGTGCGTGGCCCAGCAGCATGAATGCGCTTGCCCCCAGCAACGCGACAGTCGCCGGCTCCAAATGGACGAACGAATGGAAACAGAACCCAAGATTGACCGCACCCAACGCCCACAAGCACCGCCGGAGCAGTCCATGATCCCGAATCGCATCCCTCGGATTTAACGCCAACACCTCTTCGCGCAGGTGAGGCGCCACGGTCATCCTTCTCCCGAAGAGCAGCCACATCACCCCAAGAAACACACCCATGATGACCAACGCAATCGGTCCCAGCACCACCAAAAAGTCCAGATACCCGAATTCCGCTTTGCTCGAAATCATGATATTTGGGGGATCACCCACCAACGTCGCCGTACCGCCGATGTTAGACGATAGGGCTTCACAGAGCAGAAAGGTAATGGGGTTTAAGTTCAGCCGTTTGCTGATCGCCAGCGTCACCGGAGCCATCAACAATACCGTCGTGACATTGTCGAGCATCGCCGAGAAACCGGCGGTCAGCACCGCCAGGAGCACCATCAAGCGAAACGGCTTCGCATCGGCACGTTTCGCCGCCCAAATCGCCAAGACCTCGAACAGTCCCGTTTCCCTGACGATGTTAATGATGACCATCATCCCGATGAGCAGGAAGACCACATTGTAGTCCACCCCGAATTCATGGGAATAGAATGCCTCATCCTGCGAGACAACGCCGACCCCGATCATCAGAGCGGCACCGCTCAATGCCACGATGGTCTTGTGAATCCGTTCCGTAATGATGGCCAAATACGCCGCGCCGAAGATCAGGAGCGCGATGGTCAAAGAAGACATGTGATACCTCGTTCTGTCGAATGTTCCCGCATTATCCGGACACTCTCTCTCCAATGCAATGAGAGTTGGGTTTCCCGATGCCACGAAGATTGATGGTGTGCTGCAGTCGACAACGTCGTCGTGCTCTGTCCGTTCGACCTTAGCCTTGTCCGACCGCAATCTTCAATTGAAAAACGTTGGCGGACATTTTCCGTCTCCTGCTAGGATAGCCTCATGCTGGCGCACACCGCCTTCGAAGAAGATGATCTCGACGCACTCCTCGCAGGACGACTGGGACATCCCCACAGAATGTTAGGACCTCATCGTCGTACGGTTGAGGGGGTCTCCTCCCTTTTTATTCGTGCGTGGTTCCCTTTTGCCGTGCGGGTTGATGTGATACCGGGGGTTTCGACTGATTCACCCACCCCCATGACCCGTCTGCACGAAGCCGGCCTGTTTGAAGTGATGCTCCCGGACACCATATCCGTCCCATCCTATCGATTCAGAATCGAGGAAGCGGGCGGCTCAGTCGTGGAACGACATGATCCCTATGCGTTTTCCTTACTCGTGGCGGACTTCGAACTCCATCTCTTCAGCGAAGGCACCTTTCATAAAGGCTACGACTGTTTAGGCGCCCACATCCGTTCCCTTGAAGGGGTCACGGGTGTGCACTTCGTTGTCTGGGCGCCGAATGCCGCACGGGTCAGCGTCGTCGGCGACTTCAACCGATGGGACGGACGCTGCCACCCCATGAGCAACCGTGGCACCAGCGGTCTCTGGGAATTGTTCATCCCCGGCTTGACGGAACGGACATTATACAAATATGAAATCCTCAGTCGCCATGACGACAGGCTGCTGGTCAAAGCCGACCCCTATGCCCACGCGGCGGAACTGCGCCCGCGTACCGCCTCCATCGTACGGGAGCTCTCTCACTACGTCTGGCACGATCAGGCCTGGATGGCTGCCCGTTCACGCTGGAACCCGCTCACCTCGCCCATCAGCATCTATGAAGTCCATATGGGGTCATGGATGCGTGTTCCCGAAGAGGGCCAACGATGGCTGACATACGAAGAACTTGCACATACACTGATTCCCTACGCAAAAGATCTCGGCTACACCCATCTTGAACTCATGCCGGTGACAGAACATCCGTTCGACGGATCCTGGGGCTACCAATCGACCGGATATTTTTCCGCCACCAGCCGGTACGGTCAACCTGAAGAATTCATGGCCTTCGTGGATGCCGCCCATCAAGCCGGGCTCGGCGTCATTTTGGACTGGGCTCCCGCGCACTTTCCGGATGATCCTCATGGATTGGCGACGTTCGACGGGACGCACCTGTACGACCATGCCGACCCCCGTCGCGGCTATCATCCGGATTGGCACAGCCGGATTTTCAATTACGACCGAACCGAGGTCCGGGGGTTTCTGCTCAACAGTGCGCTCTTTTGGCTGGACAAGTACCACATCGACGGACTCCGCGTGGATGCCGTGGCCTCGATGCTCTATCTCGATTATGGAAGAAAGCCCGGAGAATGGATTCCCAACACGTTCGGCGGACATGAAAATTTGGGGGCGATCTCTCTCCTGAAAGAACTGAATATCTTGATCCATCGGGAATTCCCCGGAGCGATGACGATCGCGGAAGAATCCACTTCCTGGCCCGGCGTGTCGCGGCCGACCTACGCGGGGGGCCTCGGGTTCACATTCAAATGGAATATGGGCTGGATGCACGACATGTTGACCTACTTCAGCCGCGACCCCATCTATCGCCGGTTTCACCAAGACCAACTCACATTCGGACTGCTCTATGCCTTCACCGAAAACTTTGTCTTAGCCTTGTCCCACGATGAAGTCGTGCACGGGAAACGCGCGCTGGTGGACAAGATGCCCGGTGACGTCTGGCAACGCTTTGCCAATCTCCGGCTGCTCTATGGATGTATGTACGGCCATCCCGGGAAAAAGATGCTCTTTATGGGCGGAGAATTCGGCCAGTGGAAGGAGTGGAACCACGATGCAAGTTTGGATTGGCACCTCTGCGAGAACGAACTTCACCATGGGATCCGGCGCCTGATCCGCGACCTGAACCATCTGTATCGAACCGAGCCGGCGCTCCACGAGGCGGATTTGGACTGGAGCGGATTTCAATGGATCGACTTCAATGACACCGACAATTCCGTGATCGCCTACCTACGCACATCGCCGACGACCAAGAGTTCGATCGTATGTGTGTGTAATCTCACCCCGGTCCCCCGCCATCACTACCGCATCGGCGTGCCTGAGGCCGGTTGGTACCGGGAACTGATCAATACCGACTCTTTCTGTTACGGCGGAAGTAATGTCGGAAATTCCGGCGGCGTTCACTCCACCCATAGCCCATCACACTCATACCCTCACACCCTGACGTTGTCACTCCCCCCGCTCGCCGTCCTCATGCTGAAACGGGAACCCGCATAAATGCAGGTGAGGGGTCAGGAGCAAGGGGTGAAGGGTTGTGAAGAGGTGAAACGTGAAGAGGCGGACTTGAGCAAGCGTGCCTTTGCGATAATACAGACCGTTACTTGTGACGACGATTCACAAATAACGGTCCCACGTTTAACGTTTCACGTTTTACATCTCAACGCGAGGAGTCCACGACGGACGCTACCAGTGGCGGAAGGGACCTGAGT
>JAOUPN010000354.1 GCA_029879905.1 Nitrospira sp.
GGCGCCGCATTTGAAATCCGAGCATCTTCCGGTCTTTGACTGCGCCAACCGCTGCGGACGAATCGGGCGTCGTTCGATCGCCGTCAATGCCCACATTCGCATGATGGCCGCGGCCCAGCCGTTCATCACCGGCGCAATCAGCAAGACGATCAACATGCCGGCCGATGCCACGGTCGGCGATGTCAAAGACGCATACGTATTGGCCTGGAAGAGCATGGTCAAAGCCGTGGCGCTCTATCGGGACGGATCGAAGCTCAGTCAGCCGCTCAGCGCCTCCAGCGATAGCGGCAAGACCGTCGAAGCTGCGAGTAGTGCTGTGATGGCGACGGCGGAAAAAGTCGCTGAACGGGTGCTGGTCCGATACCTGGCCAAACGGCGGCCCTTGCCGACCAGACGGAACGGCTACACTCAAAAAGCGGTCGTCGGCGGGCACAAGCTGTATCTCCGCACCGGTGAATATGAGGATGGAACGGTCGGAGAAATCTTCCTGGACATGCACAAGGAAGGTGCGGCCTTCCGAAGCCTCATGAATTGCTTTGCCATCGCCATTTCGCTCGGTCTCCAGCACGGTGTGCCGCTGGAGGAATTCGTCGAGGCCTTCGTGTTCACCAGATTCGAGCCCAATGGGCCGGTGAAAATGAACGACCGGATCAAGATGTCGACCTCCATCATCGACTATATCTTCCGCGAGTTGGCGGTGACCTATCTGGATCGGTACGATCTGGCGCAGGTCAAGGAAGAGGACTTGCGGATGGATTCGATGAAAAAAGACGATTTAGATCCCGAGTGCTCCGACGAGGAAGCGGATCTCAATGCTCTGGCCAATTCGGCGGTGAGTACAGAACAACTACCGGCCCGTCGAAACGGCGGGGCGAAGGGCAATGGTCAGAGCAGCCGCCATGGAAACGGGCATGGGAGCGCTCATAGCGTCGCCGCACAGGTCGAAATCGTGCGCGAGACGCTCACGCTCACCGAGGTGCAAAGCGCCAGGGTCAAGGGGTATGAGGGCGATCCCTGCCCCGAGTGTAAACAGTTCACCATGGTGCGCAACGGCACCTGCCTCAAGTGCGTCACCTGCGGCGCCACGAGCGGTTGCTCGTAGCTTTTAAGTGAAGTCTTCTGCCGATGTACGCCTGCACGGTCCTGGACCGTGCAGGCGGGTGTTCCGGTAGGTTCCTCCCTGAATGAGACGCGTCTTGTCGAGCGGTAATGCTCCACCTGTCACATACCTGCTCGAAAGCTGTTCGGATATTTTATCCATCCTGGAGTTGATAGGACATCCGCCATATATTTGTGGACATTTCAATAGGGATGCGTCGGAAATGGAATGACATATGCGGCGAGCTTATCGCGGAACTTTCAGCGGTTCACTTAATAGTTAGCCGGCGCCGCAATGGAGTATGGCTGTGGCATTGAGTCCTTTCATCGGACGCTGGGCAGGCAATGTGTATGGGACAAACACGGGCCGAGTTCTCATCGACCTCGTAGAGGAAGATGGCGAGCTTCGAGGTACTATCCGCATCAATGACTTGGCTACCGGGTTGGCGAAATTTTCGTGCTCCGGTCCTGTTGCTGACGAGCTTGACCTTGAGCTCTCTTCGATCTCCGCTCAACCCGGCGTCGAGATCGTGGCAGGCAGAGTCCACGGGGGCCTCCGATCTGACGGAAGTATTTCCGGAGAGTGGGAGACAGTAGCGGGAACTGCCGGGACTTTTCAAGTTTTCCCCCACACTGCACTCATGAGTCGTTCGGAAGGTCCGCTCCCGGCGGTATCGCAAGCAGCAGGGAGAACCTCGGGGACCGCGATTGGGAGCGCATCAGAGGCCGCACTCCCGGTCAAGATCCGTCTTAAGAACCCCGCGATCAGCTGCTCCTTGGACAAGGGCGAGCTGCGGAGGCTTGCCGACATACTACAGGAGAGGTCGAACGCGGCTCGCGATCTAGAACTCGCAGAATTCAAGCCGGATGGTCTGCCACCTGAGGAGCTGGCGCGGCAGAGAGCTGTCTTGAGCGAGTCCTTCAATCTTAACCTCACGATCACCAGTAACGATGGGCGAGAACTCTTTGGGGCGATAGACCAGATCTTTAACTCGCCGAACTATCCAGAAGAAGTCGCATCTGTATTCATTGCCAGTGACAACACGCTTCGCGCTGTCCACAACTACTATCCCCGAAACGCCTTCCGTCTCTACCTCCACTTCACCAGACCCGCTGTCTTTGACTTCCGCATCTTGCCTGGACTGGATACTCCCAACGCGAGCAGTTTAGAGGTGGAGGGATACGACGCGACCTGGGCGAACGGCGTCTTTCGCGAGATTGATGCTTTCCTACGAGACAAGCCATCTCGACTCTCCCTTGTTCATCGTCACACGGTTTATGACCTTGTTCTATACCCTCTCGGGATTCCGTTCGCATTCTGGATCTGCCACAAGTCGACAGCGATGGTTCAAGGGTTTGTGTCGGAATCTGGATTCCTGCAGAACTCCCTCTACGTTTACCTCTTCGCGGCGGCGATCATCCTCTTCAGGATTCTGTTTCACTACGTACGCTGGATATTCCCCGTGGTCGAGTATCGAGCGCCGACGAGTCGCGCAATCCTGCACCGTGCCGTCCTGGCTGCTCTTCTGCTGGGCATCTTCGGGTCGTTCATCTACGATGTTTTCAAGTACCTATTCGGTCCTAATCCGTGAGCGGGAAAATGTGTCAGAAACCATTGTGTGAGCTGACAGCAGTCCATAGTAAGGAATAGGGGGAAGAGTGAGCTGGTCTGGGTTTGACGGGTGTCGAAAAAGGGGACGTGAACCTATCCGAATGATCCCATAGAGTGGGACTGGCAATGGGTGTTTTCTGAGTCAAAACTGTATCAGGATCGGCAGTTTGGTGAAATCAAACGGCATCATCTCCACAAAACCGTCTTGCAGCTTGCGGTCAAAGAAGCCGTTTGGGAAGTCGGAATCGCAAAATCAGCCAGTTGTCATACCTTCCGGCATTCGTTTACCACTCATTTACTTGAGGACCGCTACGATGCTCGGATGATACAAGAACTTCTTGGGCAGAAGGACTTCAGCACGACCATGATCTATACGCATGTTTCGATCGAGGAGGCAAGGCGTCGACAGCCCGGCAGACCGGCTTTGACTAGAGGCGATGGACCGGGATATACTGCGGGCTGTTAGTATAGTAGACTGTGAGTTTTGCAGTCTATTCAGGCTGGCTGACTGGATGGACTGTTGGACAAGCGCTGGAGGTTTTAGTGGAGTTGCCTTCTGTAGGACTCCTTAGTCAGCCACGCTATACTGGAGGGCAGCTTGCGGCGGAGTAATAGTTTGGTATAAGAGGAATCGGCTTCTTGTGCGGAGAGTGGCGGTTTTATGTTGTGCGTTTGCAGCATTGCTGCTTGCCCAGCGCTAGGCTGCAGCGGTCGGTGTGCGTTATTTGGCGAGGCCTGCGCGCTGTAAGAACATTCAACGCAGTATTGGTGCTCTAAGGCGGCGACATCTTTGGGATCAGTTTGGAGAAACTGTAAGTGGCATTCACGTCTCTCTGCTCGTCGGACCCGCTGCTTGATTTCATCCGCTCGACCTATGGCGCCATACCACTGCGAGTGCCGGACCAGCGCTTCCAACCGCTGGCGCTCTTCGGCGTCCAGTCGCGCCGGGCAAGGTATCTCGGTACTCTGACTGAAATCGCTGAGAGCAAGGCGTGGCTCCCTCCTCGCTTGACATCCAACGAGTTGGCACAGGTGTCAGCCGTCAGCTCGAACGACATCGGTTGGGATGCGGCCACTGAAATCCTGGGCCCGTTTATCTCCTCAACCCTTGGCATCGATGTCTCGCCGGTTAAGGCCGGTCTTAGTGGAGCCAGCAAAGACGCG
>JAOUPN010000356.1 GCA_029879905.1 Nitrospira sp.
AAAATATACACAGAGGTGAAAGATGCCCATTAATGCGACGTGAAGCTCCGCAACTTATCAGCCGTGCCCCCCTTGGTCTTGGGCTATACCGCGCCGAGACTCCTCCGTTGAAGCAGCGTTTTAGGCCGCGAAGGCAGGCAAAAGAGCACAGGACATGTGGCATTCGCCGTCAATTACCTCGCCCCTAAAAAATCAGCGGAAAATCGGCGATCGCTACGAGCCTTCGATCTTCTCCAAGAACTGGTTACGCACCCAGCCTTCAATATCTCCGTTTTCCGCCAATTCCACCTTATTCCATCGATTGCGCTTCTCCAGCAAAACAACCGTCGTTCCCCTGGGAAGGGGATCCGTCACAGACGAAAACTCCACCCCGGGGCCGCCTCGGATATTCAACAAAGACGCCGTCACGGTATATCGCTCCTGCACATCCTCTGCACGACCCAAAACAGCCCCACGCACTTGCTCAAGTGGAAATGCCGGACCGGGATCTCGCTTCCGGTCCGGAGCAATGTCTTCATGCCCTATCACATCCTTGAGACCATAATGCCGGACAAGCAATCGTGCCAATTCCAACGCCCGTTGGATCTGCGGTTCCGTATAGGCATGCCACCATCGAGCGTCATCATCCAATCGATGCCTGGCATTGATCACGTGACCCTCATCGTACAACGTCCCGAACCAGGCCTGATACTGGTCGCCGACCTTCTTTAGAGGCCCGGCATTATCCATTTCGATGCCGATAGAACATCCGTTCAGACCGATCACCCCATCCCAATGACTCACGCCTGCATGCCAGGTCTTGACGTTAAAGGGCGCCAGTTGGCAAATCGAGCCGTCTCGGCCCAACACAAGGTGTGCGGACGCTTTCGACTCAGAGTTGGTGAGCCAGTTGATCGCACTCTTGGCATTCTTCCCGGCCGTGTAATGCATGACCAGATAGCGCGGGATGATCTCGCCTCCGCTATTAGGCGTCTCAACATAGGAGACACCGGCCCCGACTAATCGATGGTTCTCAATCGATAGAACCGACGATTTCACGCCGGCGGCAGCCCGATCCGATACCGCAACCTGCGCCCTTTTCCGTTTGCCGGTCTTTTGCTTCGTCTTTGCGAGGCTTATCCGTGCCATACTCCCTCCACCGCTCCCCCCCTAGCATCCTTGGAAAGCACCGAGCTTGTTCTTTTTATTTCATGTACCGTTGATACCGAATCCCTCGTCGAGCCCCTTTCATTTTCGATTTAACCTTCAACCGTTTTGCCGCAATCCGGTCTCCCTTGGCCGTATAAGTTTCGTGCTCTCCGGATTGTGGGTTAAAAAATCCGACATACCCGCCCGGGTTGACGCCGAACGATTGCAGGGTCTTCCCGCGATAGGTTCGTCCCAGGAAATCATTCCGGCCTCCCTTTTCTTCGCCCCCCGTGAAATACAACGGTAAGACAAAATTCGACACCTTCACCTTGTCGATCTCATAGGTTTCAGCCTGCACCGCATCACACATCTCATACCAATGGAAAACCGTGCGCCGGCTATCGGACGGATGCGGCCCCTGGACCAAGAGATTGACTTCCGAGTCGCCGACCAACTCCAGCGCTTCATGCGACAACGTGACCGTCCACTCTTCCTTCAACTGTTTCGCTAACTCAGTAAAGACGAACCCATAGGGCACCCCGCGGTTATTCAGATCATGATATCCGAGCGCATTATCGACATCCGCCGCATCCCACAGATACAACACCGCATCGCCGCGCATGTCGGCGATATTCTGGACCGACGGCTTCTTCCCGCTACGCCCCTCAAGCCGCAACTCCCCGCCGATATGCCAATACGGCTCATAGTCTTCGCGGATCTGCCGATTGATCGCCCGAATCGCGTTCTGCAATTCCTCGTCCGACACCTTGCCGTTGGTATGATTGATCACTGAGATAATCATCGTTGCCGTCCCTCTTCACGATGCCTATCCAACGACGGACACCATCTTCTACCGCTTTCGCACACCGATCGTATATTTGCCGGTGCCGGACTGGCTGCGGTAATGCCGTATCTGCACATAATAGTCGCCCTTGACCAACTCCGCGGTAATTCTGGCATTCAGACCGTACCCGGAATCGTCGTCCTCTGCGATCAGCGCCGTCTCACTGTCGGGACCGAACAGCTTCATCACCACATCCGTCGACCCCGACGTATCGACCACATATCGTCCGTCCGCCGACGCCGTGAAGCGGTACAGATCCTCTTCACCCGCCTTTCCGATCGACGCCTTCATTCGCTTCTTGGCATTGACGGTCAATTCAACGGCATTCGATGTCGTCCCCCCGGTCTTTGGATACATCTTGGCTCCTGCCACGAACGACTTGTCCATGGCCGACAGTACCTCGTTCGCCTTGGTCCCGATCCCATTGAGCGTCCAGGAGGCGGGAAAGAAGTACAGCATGATGGAATCCGGGTCGAACTTGGTTCCGTTAATCTGATCCGCACCGTACTTGCGAAGAATATTATGACGTGTCGTGGCCTCATCCCAAAAATTTGGAGATTTCGCCGTTTCACGAATCACCACCTCTTCATTCCACTCAATCCCCCCCGCCGGATTCTGGTGTTCATGCGCCAATCCGATCGCATGGCCGAACTCGTGCGCCGCCGTACCTCCGTCGAGGAATCCGAGATTCATCGTCGGCTGATCGAGCGGGATACTGCGACAATCCGTCCCGACATACGACCACGCGCCGTCATTGTGATCGAAGGCGATCCGGATCTCAGCGTTCAAGGCATTATTAAACTCGAATTTCAGATTTGCGACCTGCGCCCACCAGGCGGCCTGTTCCTTAGCCACCGTTTTTTCCGCAGACGACCCACCCATGAAACGCACCCGGAGAGTCGAGCCGTTCATCCAGGTTTTGCCGATCGGCGATATGGCACGCCTGATGCCTGGCCGTGACGGCTTCGTCATCTGCAACCGCATCATATCTCTCGGCAAAATCCTGTCGAAACATACCTTCGGACGGTCAGCCATGATCCAGTCTCCTTTCGTTATATGCAGCAACAGCCTTGATTCATATGCTGTGTCTCGCTGATACCTTCTTTCGGCGTACAACAGTGCATACCTCCAACGGTCTTCCTATTCAGAGGCTGCGAAATACTCAATGCCTTTATTCCGACAAGCTCGGCATGAGCGCGACACCCCGATTAATTTGAAGACGACTCCCTTCTACCTAAGGTTCGTGAAGCATACAGCGAGCTCGCCGAATCGAATGAACGGAGGGACCTCCCGTAACCTATTTAGGAGTCAGTAGAAACGCCGGGACCATACCACTAGAATTCAACGACATCCACCCCCTCAAAAGGTTAGGGTCGCATCCTGCCACGTGGTATGAGTAGAAGACTTCAGAACTGATACGTAACGTTGTTCTACGTACGTATATAGGGGGAACACCTTAAGATATGCAAGGCCACAGCCTACCGGCGAGATGATGAAACCATGAGAGATACAGCCCACCAAGCCTGATTTACTTTGTTTCTTGGTAAGTACAGCGGCGCAGGACAGAACCGTTGCCACCCAATACGTCACGGGTCTTGCCAGGCTCCATTGTGCATATATATTCGCTACAACGGTCAAGAGACGAATTCCTGCCGGCGTGACGTTCCAAAACCCTTCACGTTCGACGTTTCACGTCTCATGGATCACAGACGACCTTTCTAGAGAACAGCCTCTCCTGCGCTCCCATCGAACTCTATGTTTTCTTCTTGACCATCACATAAAGACTCCCGACCCCTGTATTTCTTTGTTTTCGAGATGCCCCCCTTAAATTTCCTCCGGCTCTTATGCCTCTTTCAGCTCATCTCCCTCTTCCATTCCACCCACCGACAGTATCGATGTCT
>JAOUPN010000357.1 GCA_029879905.1 Nitrospira sp.
CCTGCTCAACCCGTCACTGTAAATGTTAGCAGAAATAACAGGTTGCTCCCCTCTCATGTAGCTCCAGCATAATTCTAGAAAACAGACCGTAAAGCTAAAGTGCGCAAACAAGGAGAACATTCAGGAAAATCAATGGGATCACAGCTATGGGGGCTGCTCTGGCAATCCCACATTGCTGGGATGGCCAGTCTCCTGTAACTCCATTTAATAGGGTGATGTCTTGCTATCTTGACCATCTGTAAGATTTGGCGATCATAGTCAGCTGGTCTACGAGAATTTGGCAGGTATTCACACGAATTGCAGGTGAGAGGGCAACGGAAACAAAGGGGTCGGGAGTCAATTCGTGCATGCGACAAACAAATTAATAACTTCAGGGAGTCTTGTGAATCTCGCCACCAGTCCGAGGTCTGCACCTCGGCACACCTGATTCGGCCCGTCTCGCCTCCTAAATGGTCGCAAAACACCATTCTCATTGTGCGGCCTGACAGTCAGGGATACGCGCGGTAGCACGGTCTGCAGATCTATTGCAGCCGTAAGAGTGCTGCTGGTTCTTCCATGTGTACATAGGGCGAAGAGCACTTGCAGTGGTGGGTAAACTATACAGTTGTGAGAAAATATGTAGTCTTGAATAGTTCTGAAAGTAATGGAGGCAGAATGTTCTATCTGGACTATCTGCTGACCTGGTGATCAGGTCTAGGATGACAAGGAGCCCTGAATGGCTCAAAGGGAGCGGATGCCTTTTTCCATCACCACTGAGCGGCTGGCGGATGTCGAATTCGTTATTGCCTGTACCCAATCCGTTACTCTTCGGGAGACAACCTGACCGACTCTCCTCTCGTTGTTGCGTAAGGCGTATCGAGAATGGTGGCACGGTTGTAGTCGCTTCTGTACAATGACCTGCAGGGCACGATTCCCTCACAGGCTGATGACGCAGCGCTTCAGGACATGCCCTCTCGATGCAAACAGGGCTGTAACGAGTTCAGTCTGAAGATCAAGAATGTTCGGAGGCCCCGCCGCCCACGGGACAGCAACTGCTGGAGTTGGAACTGACCGAAAAGGGGCCAGGACGATGATGTTTCAATTTTCCAAGCACGTGCTGGAAGAACTGGAAAAGCGTAAAATCCCGCAGAAGCTTGTGGAGCACACGCTCAATGCCCCGGAGCAAAAGGTTCCGGAAGTAGATGGCATTATGTGCTACCAGTCGCGAGTGGAGATCAGCGGCAAGGCATACCTGTTACGCGTGATGGTCAACGAAACGATGAGTCCGGCAGTCGTGGTCACGATGTATCGCACTAGCAAGATTAGTAAGTATTGGAGGACGCCATGAAGGTGAAATATGACGAAGAAGTGGATGTGCTGACGATCGAATTGAGTGACGCTCCGGTGGAGGAGAGTGACGAGGACAAGCCTGGTGTCATTCTGGACTATGACAAGGACGGGAACATTGTCGGTATTGAAATCCTTAACGCGTCAAAACGGGTACAGAATCCGAAATCTGTCGAGTACGCGGTTGCCTGATCGGCCTCTCCAAACTGGTTAATCGGCTATGATCTGAAGGAAAAAAGAAATAAGGCGGAGAAAATACAAAGGGGTCGCCCTTGGAGCATTCTGACGAACATGAATAACGAGTCGCCACATTATGTTCCAGCTTCCAACGGATGGCGTGAGCATGAGGTCTCGCAATTACGCCGGTTCCGCACTCTTTCTCTTCGCGAGAAAATAGCGGCGGTGCAGGGTATGAGACGAAACAACAGGGTCGGGTGTCGTTTCTTGATTAGGGATCAAAGGTTCAAGGCTCAAGGGACAAGATTCAAGGGGGGAGAGGTTATGGAGCGTTAATAGGGTCGTGCTGTGATGTCTTGACTGTCTTGATATAAAGGACAGATGTGTATCTGATGATCACGCACCACATGTTGGTCAGGGGGGCTGGTGCGTAATCGCGGAAGTGTCTACGCCGCCTCTTGGTTGCTGGTTGTGGGGCCAGCGGCCGTGTTCAGCCGATCGAGCCGATCGGCCAGGGTGGATTGGATGATGCGTAGCTCATGCTCCCCCTGTGGATTCGATGGGATACAGCGGTCGAGTGGGAGACCGGCTTGCTGAATCTCTGGCACTAACGTCTCGATCTCGTCGTCGATCCAGAACCACTCGCGATCATTCAATTTCTGCACGGCCTGTTGGAGCCACACCACCTTGTTTTCGCAGTTGGTCCAGTTCGCATGGTGGAACGGTGGGATATCCGGAAGGCTGCGGAACTTCTCGCAGTACAGGACACTCAATAACCTCTTAATTTTGTCTGATTCCCAGGACGTGAGCCAGATGACCTCGAAGTGCTGGTGCGCCCACACGAGCCAGGATTTCACTCCTGGCCGGAGTTGAAACTCACCTGCATAAGAAAAACTAAAGGGGTCGGGAGTCAATTCTTGCCTTTGACGAACAAATCACCACGTACATGAGGCGATCTGATCTCGCCACCAGGTGCGATCTGCACCTCAGGATATCTGATTCAGAGGGGGCAGGCCGTGCTATCTGGACTATCTTTAAGATTTAGCAATCGTGGGCAGCTGGTCTATGAGAATCTGGCAGGTACGTACACGAATTGTAGGTGAGCGGGCAACGATCAGGCCTTCTCTGCGTAGGAGGACCCAAAGGGGTTGAGAGTCGTTTCGTAACGCTCGGCGCGGAGAAAAACCAGTGCCGGAGGTCTGTTATCCCTTTCGGAGGACGGTCTCTCCCGTCTCGCTGCAATTGAAGCCGGGAACCGGCTTGGGTATCGGGATCCGTTGGTCCCTCTTCAGCTCGGGCAAACCCACCGTGGTTGGATCGGCGTAATTGCCACTATGCTTGGCCCCTCCCTTCTCGATCCTCCCTGCCACATGTCTCGGATCCTGCGATAGAGCTATTTTTCCTACAGGGGATGCAACGAGGTGGAACGGCCGTCCTGTGGGGGCACTCCAATTTGTTGATGAATTTAAGGCTCATGTCCCGCACGACCCTTGCATAGTGGAATCGTTCTTTGTATGGTGAAAGAAGATTCGAAAGGATTCGGGGAGATGCTGTATCGGTTGTCTATCATATGCGGGATCGGCCTGATGGCCATGGTGCTGTGTCCTCTTGCGGGCAGGGCCAGCAGCGAGGGGGTGTCTGGTATTGGTCTGTCCGCGCCGGAGATCGTGGCCAAGGGTGAATGGGGTTCCCCGAAAACAGAGGCGGCGTATCCAGCTCCGGCGCTCCCGCTAGGTTCAGGATTCTCCCCGCAATCCTGGCGCGACGTGCCCTCCATCAGCGGACAATATTCAATCGGCGAGACCACGGTGATACCGTTTCTGGGGGCCGGTTTCGGCGGCGGTTATGCATCGGATCTCGACCGCTCCATGAATAACGAATTTTCTACTCAGGCTGATTCCGGACTCCGCAGCCGGGTCGGGCAGGGTCTTGTGCCAAACGAATTCCGGTTGGGGATTCGCATTCCGTTTTAATCCAGTTCCGCTCCCGTCCGGCCGGGCACCTGCTGCTACGCCACGGCCTGCTCCTTCCCATGGTACGACGATGGACAGGCCTCTTCTGGGCATTTCCCGAGATTCCGCTAGGATTTTCCCGCCGTGGCTGCTACTCCGCCGAAACATGCCTTGATGCTCCGCAGGAACACTCAAAGGGGTCGGATGCCTGTGAAGAGTAGAAGAGGGAAGATTCAAGGGGTAGAGCTACGGTTTACACGAAGATATCGTGAATGGAGAAGGTCCTGAGTCTGCTTGCATCCTTGTCAGGTCCTCGGCTGTTCTGTCATTTTCCCCGCGCACCCGCTACAATGGCACGCATACATTGAGATGCCAGCAAGGACATGTGAATAACAGGGATGGCCAGGGTAATTT
>JAOUPN010000358.1 GCA_029879905.1 Nitrospira sp.
CTTTACCAGTGCGATCAGGTCGATATCGCTATGGGGTGTCACAGCCCTCCGCGCCCCTGATCCGACCAAAATCACGCCGACCAGGTCGCCTCCGCGGCGGCCCTTGACATGTCTAAGGGCCACGTCCACGCTCTCTTCAAATCCCGGGGGAGAAGGAATCTCGGGCTGTTCCGGTGGTTCGGGAACATCCAACAATTCGGCATTCAGCTCTTCGCGAGTAGGAACATCCGTCGTAGTGTTTGAATCCATGATCAGTCCTGTTTTGCGGCACGAGACACCGCATAAGACGGCTATTGCCGTCGTTCGATTTATTTCCGCATTCTATGTGTCGTCGGAAGTGGTGTCAATGTAAGAGGAGTTAGGAGGTGAGGACGCGAGCGAAGATCGTTCCCGCCTCCTCAATTTGTTTCGCAGAGATATTGAGATGAGTCACGGCTCTATAAGATCGTCCGCCGATCGCATTGATCAGCACCCCCTGCTGTTTCAACGCAGCCACGATTTCCTGCGGTGTGCGTCGTTGATCGATGACCTCAAAGATCACGATATTCGTTTCGACATGCTGAGCCGAGATACGCACGGATGGAATCTGTTGAAGGAGACGCGCCAGTTTTTTTGCATGGGTATGATCTTCCTGGAGTCGTGTGACATGGTGCTCCAGCGCATAGATGCCAGCTGCGGCAAGGACACCCGCCTGTCTCATGGCCCCTCCGTACATTCGGCGAAACCGGCGTGCGCGTTCGATGACGTCTTGTCGGCTTGAGATCAACAACGAACCGACCGGTGCGCCGAGGCCCTTTGAGAGGCACAACGATACCGTATCGAAGTGTTGTGCGTACGCAGTCGGGGGGAGTGTCGTGGCTGCCACGGCATTCATGAGTCTGGCTCCGTCGAGATGCATCGGAATGCCATGCTGGTTGGCGACGGACTTGATCTTTTCGATCGTGGAAAGCGGATAGATCGTGCCCCCCCCGGCATTGTGCGTATTCTCCAGACAGATGAGTCCGGTGGGGATGCTGTGGGGATCGTTCGGCCTGATGGCGCATTCGACTTGTTCTGCCGTCATGATGCCACGTTCACCCGAGACCCAGTGTAGCTGTACTCCCGCCAGTGCGCCGGCGGCTCCCTGCTCATAACGGACGATATGACTTGTGCTCTCGACGATGATTTCCTGCCCCGGCTGCGTTTGGGCGCGGACGGCGAGTTGGTTCGCCATCGTGCCTGAAGGAACAAAGAGCGCGTATCGCTTGCTCAACATTGCCGCAACCATGTCTTGGAGGCGGTTGACGGTCGGGTCTTCTCCGTACACGTCATCGCCTACCTCGGCGCGGGCCATGGCTTTGCGCATGCCGTCGGTCGGCATAGTGACGGTATCACTGCGAAGGTCGATCATGCCATCTCCTCAGAGCAGACAAGTAATCCGAGCATTCTAGCAGAATCTTCCCCTTGCAGGCCAAGCCATACCTGTTACACTGCACACCCATGGCCGGACCGTATCGTACTCTTCGCGCTCGATGGACGACGTTGCTTGGGGCCAAGCAGGAAGAGCTCATTCCATTGGCCTGGGCTTTTACGTATTTTTTCTGTCTCCTCTGCGGCTATTCCATCCTGCGTCCTGTCCGAGACGAAATGGCCATCGAAGGGGGGATCTCGAATCTGCCATGGATGATGAGCGGCACGTTTCTCACCATGTTGGCCGCAACGCCCCTGTTCGGATGGCTCTCCGCTCGGTTTCCACGCCGTCGTCTCCTGTTGACCGTCTACGCATTCTTCATCGCGAATCTGCTGGCATTTTACGGCGTGATGGCCAGCCATCTGTATGCGGAGTGGGTGGCTCGAGGGTTTTTTATCTGGTTATCCGTGTTCAATTTGTTCGTCGTGTCGGTCTTCTGGAGTTTCATGGACGATCTCTTCACGCCGGAGCAGGGAGCGCGGCTGTTCGGCGTCATCGCTGCGGGAGGAAGCAGCGGGGCGTTGCTCGGTCCGCTCCTCACGACCGGACTGACGTTCGTCTTTTCCGTGCCGGTGCTGATGCTGGCCTCGTCGTGTTTTCTCGCGCTCTGCATGGGCTGTATCGTTCGACTGGAGCGATGGGGAGGTGAGCGGTCCGCCCACCATCAGCCGCACCTCGGCGACCCATTACAAGGAAGCTTCCTGGCGGGAGTGCGGCTGACCTTTGCTTCACCCTACTTGCTTGGGATCTGCGGCTACTTGATGTTGCTCGCCATGACGGCGACGTTCCTTTATTTTGAACAGACTCGTCTCGTCTCGGAATATTTCGATCAGCCGGAAGCCAGGACGCGTCTCTTTTCAGGCATTGATTTCGCTACGAATCTCTTCACCTGGTCGATGCAGCTCTTTGTGACTAACCGAGTAATCGGCAAGTTTGGTTTGGCGGCGGGTTTGCTCTGTGTGCCGGTAATCAGTCTGGTGGGATTTTTGGGCATTGCCCTATGGCCGACGCTGGCGGTCTATGTTGCCTTTTCAGTCCTACGCAGGATGGCAGAATATGCGTTCTCGAAACCCTCGCGCGAAGTCTTGTTTACGGTCTTGACCCGAGAGGAAAAGTATAAAGCTAAAAATTTCATCGATACGGCCATCTCACGCGGCGGTGACGCGTCCACCGCCTGGCTCGTGACAGGCGTGAAAGCCCTCGGCGCAACGACCACCCACATCGCTTGGGCACTCGTGCCCTTGATGCTCCTCTGGGCCTGGATTGCGCAGTTTCTGGCCAGGCGGAAGGAGGGGATGTCATGAATTGAAGTTGGCTTCTTATTGTACGTAGTAGATTCGTCACTGCGTGCTTGGGTGAATACACAAGACAAGATTTACTTAAGGAGCGGAATGTCATGGTATGGCAGTTCTTGCCATTTATTGCCATTCATGTCATTGTTTCCCGGCAAGATGGAAAGGGGGAGCTATGCAGAGCATGAACATTTCTCTGCCTGATCCGTTAAAAGAATTCGTGGATGGGCAGATTGCTCAAGGGCGCTACAGTAGTGCCAGCGAATATATACGGGAGTTGATACGGGCGGATGAAAAACACAAAGCGGAAGAACAGCTGGAAGCGAAATTGCTGGAAGGGCTGAATACCGAAGAACGCACCATGACGGCGGCGGACTGGAAAGCTCTGCGGGTCGAAGCCCTGGCGAAACTGGCCGCCCGAAAGCGCCCGCGCTGATGCCGATAGTGTATCAGCGTGAAGCCGCCAGGCGCGACCTGGTAGAGCAGTTTGTGTATCTAGCAGAACAAGCGGGCCTGGATACGGCGGAACGGTTCCTTGCGAACGCTGAAGCCAGCTTTAACGACCTAGCTCGCCAGCCGATGATCGGGGCACTGCTGGGGCTGCGCCATCCCACTCTTACCGGCATGCGGAAGTGGCATGTTAAAGACTTCGAGAACCATCTGATTTTCTATACCTCTCACCCCAACGGTGTGTCGATTGTGCGTGTCCTTCATGCAGCAAGGGACTGGTGGAGCCTGCTAGGACTCGAGTCTTAACAAACAGGTGGGGATTTCTTAACCAAGTGCGCAATGTGATTCTTCTGTTCAGTCTCCATCACCACTTCCGGAATCAAATGAATCGTCCATGGTTTCTGATCTCCCGCCCGAGGACCAGCCAGTGTAGTTATGGATGTCGGTCGGAACAGTGCGTCCAATGCGGCCTGAATCAGCAGCCTTTCTTGGTAGCTGTTCTTCTTTCTTCATCATCCGCTCCGTGAAGAAGAGCCATATTCCAATAACGAACAGCACAAACGCCAACATCCATAAGAGGCGACTGAATGCCCATGCAGCAGGCACGAGAATCAGTGCCACTACGATCAGAAGCAATCCCAGTATTTCACGGGCATTCATTATGC
>JAOUPN010000359.1 GCA_029879905.1 Nitrospira sp.
TTCATCAACAGGCTGAGCGCTATCCCCGCAACTATGTCTTCGTAGATATCCGTCAGAAATTTCTCGGGGGGGATTATCCTTGGCGCGGTCAAATCAAACTCCGGAGCTTCAATGCCATATTGGAGTTCCTCGCGCGAGGGATCAGTGATGAACAGGAGTTCGACGTCGAGCCGGACCCGAGGAGCAAGCCATTAATGCGTAATCCGGTTAAGACTCTGGCCATCACGGAGTCGAAGGACTCACCTGATGAGGCCGTGTTCGCGGCTAAACTTGAAGGGAGATGGTACGCGGTCGTCAGCGAACAGGAGGATGAACGGAAAGTCAGACCCTGGAATCATGAAGCATTCGGGTTGTTGAATCAACTGTATCAGATGACTGTGACGGATGTGGCACGGATGCCGACGTTGCCGATCACAATTTCGAAGTAACTTCCGGTATGTCCTGACAAGGTTCCGTTGCGGAGGCGGAGAGCGGTATGACGAGCAATCTGTTGACTTGGATTGGGATCGTAATTTGCCTCAGTCAGTCGGCCTTGATGTCAGGCTTGAATCTGGCGGTGTTTAGTGTCGGGCGGCTTCGTCTGGAGACGGAAGCCGCAAGTGGAAACTATGATGCGCAGAAAGTTCTGCGGCTGCGAGATCACCCGAACGACATCCTTGCCACGATACTCTGGAGCAATGTCGGGATCAATGTGCTCCTCACGCTCCTCTCGAATTCCGTGATGGCCGGTGTGACCGCATTCCTTTTTTCGACGTTTTTCATCACCATTTTCGGCGAAATCATGCCGCAGGCCTACTTTTCCCGAAGAGCGGTGAAGATGGCTGCGCGCTTTTCGCGATGGCTGCAATTCTACCGTGTGATCTTGTTCCCGGTCGTCAAACCCTCGGCGATGTTGTTGGATGTGTGGCTGGGGAAGGAAGCGATCGCCTATCTCCGCGAAGCGGAAATCAAAGAGTTATTACGGCTGCACATGGAGAACGATAAATCGGAAGTGGGCCGTATAGAAGCGATCGGGGCGCTGAATTTTCTGACGATCGACGATATTCCCGTTGATCAGGAAGGGGTGCCGATAGATCCGACCAGTATCATACGGATGCCTGTTCGCGACGGATTACCATGCTTCCCGATACTTCGGAAATCGTCAGACGACCCGTTTCTTCGCCAGGTCAATGCGTCGGATAAGGCATGGGTCGTCATTACGGATGAGGAGGGCGAACCCTGTTGTATCATGGATGCCGACGGATTCCTGCGGCATGCGCTCTTTACGGAGCAAGAAACCGATCCCCATGCCTATTGTCATCGGCCTATAATCGTCAGGAATAGAGATGAACCGCTCGGGAAAGTCTTATCTCAACTCCGTTTTGATTCGGCCTCGCCGGGCGATCATCTGATCAGTGATGATACGGTGCTTCTGTGGATCGAACAGCCGCGCCTGATCACCGGAGCGGATTTGCTCGGACGGTTACTGCGAGGAATCGTGCGGAGAACCAACAGAGACGACGAGTGAGGTGTAATCACGCAATCGTCATGGGCAGTCCCGGATGCTGTACCTGTGTGGTTGTACTTGGATATGGTCCGATGACCACGTAAGGTAGGAACAGACATGAGGTCAAGCGAGCGTGGCGCTTGTTACACGAGAAGATGCGCGAAGACGGTCGCCAGTCCTAAAAAACTGAAGAATCCGACGATATCGGTCACGGTTGTTAAGATGATCGACGAGGATTGCGCCGGATCTTGATTCAGCGATTTCAGGACGATGGGAATAATGGCGCCGGCCAATCCTGCCATACACATGGACAACACCATGGAGAGTCCGATCACCATGGTCAGCCCGGGAGAACGACTCCACCAATAGACCGCTGCGCAGGTGGTGGCGGCGATGGCAATTCCGTTGAAGAGCGCGACACCCAGCTCCTTTCCCGTTACTCGAAACCATTGAGCCGGTCTGATATCGCGAAGGGCGAGCCCGCGCATCACGACCGCCAACGACTGGGCGCCGGTATTGCCGGATTGGCCGGCGACGACCGGGAGTAATACGGCCAAGGCCGTGATTTGCGCGATGACGTCTTCGAAGATGCCGACGACGAAAGCGGCGAGAAAGGCCGTGAGCAGATTGACCTGCAGCCATCCGAGCCGTTTCCGCACGGAAAACCAGATCGGTGAAAGCGCCCGCTCATCTTTGCTGGCTCCCACCATGGTTTGAAGATCCGCGGTCGCATCTTCTTGGCTCGCCTTGACGACGTCTTCGTTCTTAATGAATCCTAACAATCGTCCGTCGAGATCCACGACGGGAATCGTCACGAGATGCCTTTTGGAAAACAGGTCGAAGATTTCTTCACGGTTCTCCATGGGATGAATAGTCGGGACATCATGCCGAATGACGGATTGCAATCGATCCGTCGGATTCAGCAAGAGCAGGTCACGAACTGAGAAGATGCCGATAAGGTGCCGATCGCGGTCGATCACGTAGATGTCGTGAAGATCTTTGGGGGCTCTGACACGTACTTCTATGATGGCCTCTTCGACGGTGAGGTCTTCTGGGAGAGCAAAGACTCCGGCATCCATGAGGCTCCCGACCGATGAGGCCGGATATTCCATGAAGAGGCGAATCTCCCTCGCGATTGCCGGCGCAAGACGTTCGAGGATACGTTCCCGTTGGGCAGGTCTCAGTCGAGCCAACAGTCCGGCAATGTCTCCGGGAGATGTTTCGGTTGCGACCTGGATTCCTAATTCTTGAGGCAACGCGCCTAATGTTTCAGCGGCGACGCCGGGGTTCATAGACGATAAGAGAATGGAAATGGATGCCGGTGGAATCGACTCGATCAGCCGGACGATCTCACTGACTTTGAACGACTCTAGACGTTGCCCGGCTTCCTCGGGATGGTCTGCAATGAATGTTTCATGGAGCTTCCGGTGAAGTGACATCAGTATCCTTGCCTTCCTGATGAAGCAGCGTCGTCTGTTCTGGGTCACGCGTTTCGTATGTTTGGCTGAGATCAGTCATCAGATGGAGCCCGACCAAGGCGTAGACCTCCCACATCTGTAATAAGGCTTGCGGAAGAGGGCCCGCCGTCGGTTTGGCGGCATATTGTTCTTCGATGCGTCGTAAAGTCCTGTAACGTAACGCGCCGATAAAATGCCCTTGCCGATCGACCACCGGCAGGGTAGGAAACAACCGCCATTGAGGGGCTTGAAGCAATTCGTCCTCTGTGGCTTCCGCCGCCACCGTCGAGAGCTGTTCATTCATGATGGTGTTGATGAGTCGGTCCGGGGATGCGGCGAGCAGTTCTTTCGTCGTCACCAGTCCCGCAAGTGTTCCGTCAAGCATGACGACATAGTGATAGTAGGTCGCATGCCTCGCATCACGCTTGATTCGTTCCAATGCAGCGGAAACAGTCATGTCCGGTGGTAGAACGGTCACCCTGGGATCCGCCAAGCTTGCGGCGGTACCATCGGGATAGGTCATGCTCAATCGAAGTCCGACTCCCACGGACTGATCCAGTCTTGCCAGTAAATCGTTTTGAACGGATGGGGTACATTGCCGCAAAATCCTGACGGCTGAGGCGGTCGGAAGCAGGGCCAGGACTTCGGCCGTTGTTTCCTGCGCAAGCAGAGGGAGGATGTTCGCGGCATGGAGCGCCGAGAAATGTTCGATCAATCTCGCAATGTCTTGAGAGGAATAGGGTGTGAGTATCGTGGCGATATCCTCGACGGGCCATGATTCCAGTTTCCTGGTTGCTTCAATGGGATGGGATGTGAAATAGGCAAGGGTCAGTCGAGATTCTGCGTCCATTGTCAGCTGGATTTCTCGATCGTCGCGCCCGATTCCTGAAAGCGTGATGCCGGGATGAATACT
>JAOUPN010000360.1 GCA_029879905.1 Nitrospira sp.
GTACCCAAGCGCGCGCCGACATGCCGAACATCCCGACCCCACCGGCACCGAAGGAATTAGACATTGATGTCACGATGGCCTTGAACCCCATCGAGCGCAGTGTCGTCGCGGCCTTCATGTTGGAGGCTTTGGGGAGAAAGCCGACTCCCGCAAATTTCAAGAAAGTCGCAGCTCGGGTTGCACGACTAAAAACCGTGGGCGATGCGATACGAGCAACGATCGGAAAGGGTGCCATCCCGTCGACCGCAAAGGCAAAAGCAAAGAAGGTCAAGCCTCTGCGTGGGAGCAAGCCGTAGAGCCTGGCAGCGAGAAATTGCGCAATCGCCAACCATGAACAGTTCATTAACATCATTAGCTTATGTGATATTCATAAAGTAAAGATTTAGATATGTATGTTGTGGGTGGAGGGACTTTCCCTATCTTCTCCATCCTCGGATACCCTCAGGCCAGTTCATCTCCTCCTTGTCAACAGTAGGGTGGAAAACTGTCATGTATTTGAGTAGACTTCCTCCCGCACGTAGGGATTGTGTTGTATCCAAGGAGGTGGCATGGGCTTTTTCAGTCGGCTCTTCGGCATGCCGTCGTTTGCCGGATCGACAAATGTACTGTTGGTCGAACTTACCTTGCCGGAGCTCTCGGATGCTCAGCGTGCCGAGCTAAAAACCCGCGTTCTTGAGTTTCTGCAAAACACCGGTCCGCTCGGCACGTCTTTGGAAACGGCGTTGGTCCGACTCAATGAAGCTTCACGGATGACACAGCTGAACCTGCTGGCGATCGCCATGAAAGAGTTAGGATACAAGCCTGTGCTCTCGACCGAACGTTTCAGAAAAATCAAGGACCCCTTTGCACATGATCTTGTGGATGAGCATGCATTACGGGCCGTGGCCCGACGCTTAAAGTGGGCTCACGGCGTTGAACCGAATATCGAAGCAGAACCGATCAATTTTGAGTCATGGTAGCGCGATGCTTGCTTGACAGACCGGCATCGCAGAGCTATCCTTCCGCCCGTTCTCCTTATTGATCTGGTTGATGACACACGAAGGAGTCTCCATGAGAATCTCGGCATTACGAATGCTTCCCGCATTCTCAATCATCGCCCTCGCGTTCTTCTGGTTTTCGCCGTCCGTTCAGGCAGCCGATGCTTTTAAAATGGGGGTTGTGGACCCTCAAACCGTGCTGGAGAAGTCCAAAGCCGGCAAGCGGGCATTGGATGGGCTGAAGGAGTACGTTTCTATCAGACAAAAGCTTCTGGCGAAGGATGAAGAAGAGCTTCGCAACAACCAGAAGCAGCTTCAAGAACAAGCCGCGAAGATGAGCGAGGCGGAGAAGAAAGAAAAAGGCGAGAAATTTCAAGCCAAGTTGCAAGACTTTCAGAAACGCGCACAGGAGTTTAATCAGGAACTGCAACGGAAGCAAAAAGAGCTTGTCGATGAGTACATGAAAAAAATCATGGATGCCACCAAAACGGTAGCCGAAAATGGTGGGTTTTCCATTGTCGTCGACAAGGGCAGTGAGCAGACGGTAAAAATTGTCATCTACAATAAAGACACGATCGATCTGACGACCCAGGTCATCAAGGAGTTTGACCAGGCCAATAAGTAAGATTCTGACATGGAGAGGCCGGCTGTTCTCACGGATAGCCGGCCTCTTTCTGCGCCCTCCCCTCCCCCTGCTTTTCTCTCAGCAATGTCGGCATGCCCTACTGTCCTCCCATTAGAACAATGCTATCTGTTCGCCGGTAGGACGCCTGAATGGCGTATTCATGGGACCATTATCCTCGTTCGTGAAGCCTGCTCGCTGTTTGGCCATAGTGAACAACTGCTCCATCATGTCCCAATAGACTCCCTTGCCTCGCTGCCGTTCAAAAAACCTTCCCTCCGTTACTGTGCCGGCTCTCACCTCACGCAGCCGACTGACGATCTTTCCAACGCGAAGGGGAAACGCCTCCCTCATCCGATCAAGGAATACTGTCTCAACATGGCCGGACAATCTTAACAACGCCGTCATCGCTGTAGAAGCGCCGGCTTTGCGCGCACGCTCCAAAAGTCCTGGGATATCGTCCTCATTTAATCCAGGAATGAGAGGAGCGAGTGAAATGCCGGTTGGAATGCCTGCGTCCGACAAGGCTTTCATCGTCTCAAACCGTTTCGTCGTCGATGGAGCATGGGGTTCGACGTTTCTGGCTACCTCATCCGACAAAAAGGGAATACTGATGTACACGCGAAGCCACGCTTCTTGATTCAACTGTTTGAGGACGTCGAGGTCTCTCAGGATCAGGGCTCCTTTGGTGATCACACTCACGGGATTTCGATAGTCCGCACAGACGGACAGGCAGGCTCTTGTCAAACCGTACGAGGCCTCCAGGGGCTGATAACAATCGGTATTTCCGGAAAAGAGAATTAACTCTCCTCGCCATGACGGCTTGTCAAAGGCATGTCGTAAGAGTCGTGGAGCATTCTTCTTCACGATGATCTTGCTCTCAAAATCTGTCCCTGCGCCGAAGCCCCAATACTCATGGGACGATCGGGCATAACAATAGGCGCAGGCATGAAAGCATCCCCGATAGGGGTTCACACTCCATCGAAACGGGAGATCCGGGCTGTCGTTCCGGCTCAGAATGTCTCGTGCCTGGTCGTCATAGACCGTCAGTTTTGCCGCGTCGGCCGGTTCAAGCAGTTCTTGATGTCGGGACTCGAAAGGATTTGGGGGATTGGAAATTGTGCGCATGCTCCATCCTGTTCCCGACACCTGCTTGTTGTCAATTTAGGGGGATTGCCGGCCTTTATGGCTTCGTTGACTCTCTAAGATTCCGGTGCTAGATTCCTACGCGTTTTTAGAGGTGACCTGTGCACGACCCAAAATATCTTCGTGACAATTTAGATGCGGTCCGTACTGCGCTGGGACCACGCGGGCAGGATATTCCCTGGGATTCCGTCCTGGCTCTCAGCGAGGAACGTCGCACGTTGACGACTCAGGTCGAGCAGCTTCGGCACGAACTCAAAAAGGGCTCGGACGAGGTCGCGCGCCGACGACGAGCGAAAGAGCCTGCGGACGACGCCATCACCGCCATGAAGGAGGTCGGGGACCGGATCAAGGATCTTGAAGGATGCTTGCGCGAGACCGAGGAACAACTGAGCAGCCATGCGCTTCGAATTCCCAATCTCCCGCATCATACGGTTCCTCCGGGAACAGATGCGACGCAGAATATTGAGGCCCGTCGATGGGGGGCTCTCCCCTCCTTTGCATTTCCGCCTAAGCCGCATTGGGAGATCGGAGAAGCGCTTGGCATCCTGGATTTCGACCGGGCGGCAAAAATTGCGGGGGCTCGCTTTGCACTGTTGAGCGGTTCCGGTGCGAGACTGGAACGGGCGCTGATCGATTACATGCTCGATCTCCATACCGGTCGGCATGGTTATCGGGAAGTGCTGCCCCCGGTGATAGTCAATCGACAGACCATGACCGGAACGGGTCAGCTTCCCAAGTTTGAAGATGATTTATTTCGGTTGCGGGATGAAGACTGGTTTCTGATTCCGACGGCTGAAGTGCCGGTTACCAATATCCATCGTGACGAAATGCTCAACGAAGATCGCCTTCCCATTCGATATACGGCCTATACGCCCTGCTTTAGGCGAGAAGCCGGATCGTATGGAAAAGACACCCGAGGCCTCATTCGCCTGCATCAATTCAATAAGGTAGAATTAGTCACGCTCACGACTCCCGATGAATCTCATGCGGAACTTGAGAGATTAACCGGACATGCCGAAATTATCTTGCAACAGTTGCAACTTCCTTATCGTGTCATGACACTCTGCGCAGGAGACATGGGGTTTTCTG
>JAOUPN010000076.1 GCA_029879905.1 Nitrospira sp.
TCCGTGCGCGGCTCTTACCGAAGGACAACGCCTTGTTCCCTCCGACCTGCATTTGCCGCATCAGGAAAAACCAGAGACCAAGGAACAGGATAAACGGCCCCCACGTCACAAGAAACGTGATGTACCACGGGCTTTCATCCGGCGGTTTAACTTCGATTTGGACGTCCTTTTCACGGAGCGTCTTGATCATGTCCGGATAGTCCGCCGCATAGGTCCGGATCCGCGTTTTATCCTTCAGTACTCCGCTGATGTGATTGCCCTTGATGATGACTTTTTCAAAATCACCCTTGTCGAGCTTCAACATGAAATCGCTGAAAATGACTTCTTCCTCCGGGGCATGGGACGGCACACTGAACAAATTGAAGAGCAGAATCATGAACAAGCCGACCACGACCCAAAAAAGCAAGTTCTTGACCCTGGAGTTCATCCAGATCTCCTTCATGCTAACGTGACACTGCCTAGGCACTCTATCTGCGTAAGAAATCGTGTGATGTTAACACAGCCACGCACAGGTTGACAACAAGACCGCAAATGTCTACTCATCGTGAAAGTCTCGCTTATCAAGAACGGCAAGATACGGGAGATTCCGATATTTTTGCCGATAATCGAGTCCGTATCCGACGATATACTGATTGGGGACGGCAAACCCGACGTATTCCACATGCACATCTACGACACGGCACTCGTCCTTACTGAGCAACGCACAGAGGTTCAAGCTCCGCGGCTTCTTCCTGGCCAATGTTTTCAACAGACGCTGCGCAGTGAGTCCGGAATCGACGATATCCTCGACCAACAAGACATCCTTCCCTCGAATGTTTTCGGTCAACTCGGTCACCAGCTTGACCTTCCCCGCCGCTTTGCCCCGCCCCTCCGAACTCGTGACGACAAGAAAGTCCACCCGTATCGGAATCCGGATGGCCCGGGCTAAATCCGCGTAAAAGGCGTAGGCACCTTTCAACACGCCGACCAATACGAGATCCTTCCCCGTATAATCCGCGCTGATCTGCCGCCCCATTTCGCGAATACGGGCCCGCATCTGTTCCTGCGTGACGATCGGTTTCCCAAACATACGTTCCATGAGTCTAGTTCCCCTTCCCTGCGCACGAATCCTGTACCGTCAACACCACGCACTGTTGCGTCGCCTCGTTCGCCAGCCACCGTCCGTCCGGCCGATACCCGACGATCCAGACGATCCCCTCGGGAGCAACCACGACCGGAATACGCCGTCTGTCTTCACCGGATACCTTGAGGTCCGTAAAGAAATCCTGCAATTTCTTCGAACGCCCGTTCATACCCACCGGGCAAAAACGGTCTCCGGGCTCCCACGCCCGTACGGTCAACGGTTCGGAAATTTTTCCGGCATCCAGCACAATCTCACCTGCATGCCGATCTGCTGCTCGACTATGGTTCTGCGCCGACCTCCGCGCATGAATGCGTTGTCCGGTTTCATTCCAGAATACATGCCCCGGAATCGCCAAGACCTCCGGAATCACCCGCCGAGGTCGCCCGGAAGAAGGACGTCGCCGATTCAGGGGAACACACCGCACGCGATCCCGTTCCACCGTCACATGCCAGGGAGAAATATCCATAGCCGACATGGCCGTCTTCACTCCGACGATCCGGATCAATCGGTCGATCGTACGGATACTCGGAGACCGATGCCGCCCGTCGGATCGCCTGCACAGGTTTCGCACCACACGCCGTTGCGCGGCACGCGGAAGCCGCGTGAGAAACGCCCGATCGATGGACCATGCCCCGTCAGGCGACCAACTGACCCTTCCCTCGCACAGCAACGCTACCTGCTCGTCCAAATATCGATCATCTTCCCTACAGATATCGGCTGATCGACACAACACCTCAACCGCGGACGGCGCCACCCGTTGCAAGACCGGCATGATATCTTGCCTGATTCGATTGCGCAGATAAATAGGTTTGTCGTTACTTGAGTCTCGTCGAAAGGACAGGCCTTCGTCGTACAGATACTCGAGGAGATCGTTCCGTCTCGTCTCGTACAACGGCCGCACGATGAGCCCGTTGCGAGCAGCCGGCATACCGGACAGGCCCGTCAATCCCGCACCGCGAAGCATCCACAGCAGGACCGTTTCGGCCTGATCATCGGCCGTGTGACCGACAGCAATCCGCTCTGCCCCGCAGGTCTCCGCAATCTCCGTCATCACATCGTACCGAAGGTCGCGAGCCGCCTCCTGCAGCGACGCTCCGCGCCCGCGCGCGTCCAGCCGCCTGACGTGGAGGGGAACCTCCAGCTTACGGCACAAAGATTCCACCGACGCCTGATCGCCGTCCGACTCCGTCCCTCGAAGCCCATACTGACAATGAACGGCCGTCAGGCGTACGTGCCATGATGCACGCAGTCGGCACAGGAGCGACAACAGTGCGACGGAATCCGGCCCGCCGGAAACGGCGACCAGCAGATGGGCTCCCGGACCAAACAGTTCCCTTGCTCGAATCGTCTTCACGACCCGATGCAGCATGGGCGGCCATACGGCCCGCCCGCCGTTCTTGGTACGCTCTTGCGCCGTCGCCGTCGTCATCGTTGCCCCGACACCTCGTGATACCGGCGCAACATCCCTCTTGCCGATTCCACGTCCGCCTCGATCTGGCGGCATAACGCCTCACTTCCGTCGAACTGCATATCGCCGCGCACCCGTTCGAGAAATTCGACGGAAATCCGCTCTCCGTAGAGTTCACAGGCATCGTCCAACAGATGAACTTCGAGCAGTCGTTCTCCAGCTCCGAAGGTCGGTCGTGTGCCGATATACGCCACGGAATCATACTGTCGGCCGCCCCACATGCTCACGGTAGCATAGACACCGTCCGGCGGCACGACTCGATCGGGAGGAAGTCGGAGATTGGCTGTCCGCCACCCCAGTTCTTGTCCCCTCTGCGCCCCGTGGGATACCTCGCCTGCGATGGCATACCGCCGTCCAAGCAAAACCGCCGCCTGATCAACCTGTCCCGTTTGAATCAGCTGACGGATTCTCGTCGAACTGACGATCGCTCCCCCCTCCAACACCGGATCCATGGGATGAACGAGCATTCCTGAACGGCCGCCCAACGCCACGAGATCCTCGATCTTTCCCGCGCGCTTGTGGCCGAAGGCAAAATGCCGGCCGACGAATAACTCGTTCAGGCGAAGCCCTTGCGTCAGCACCTGTTCGACGAACGCCTCGGGCGAGAGTCCCGCAAAGCTCTTATTGAACTCCAACACCACCACTTCATCGATCCCCGATTCTTCAAAGAGCGCGAGTTTTTCTTCGGGATTGGTCAAAAATCGAAGATCCACGTGTGGGGCCAGGATCTTGACGGGATGCGGGTCGAAAGTCATGGCCAATGCAGTGCCTCCGGCGTTCCTTGCCGTCCGAGCCACGGTCTGCAGAAGCGCACGATGCCCGATATGATGGCCGTCAAAATTTCCGATCGTGGCGACCGGATACGGCCGCACGATCTCGTCCTGGTATCCTCGGGTTACCTTCATGGTCACGGTTGGGACAGCAACCGAACGGCGTCCTTCGCAAAATAGGTGAGAATCATATCGGCGCCCGCCCGCTTGATCGCCAGCAGCGATTCCATGATCGCCCGCGACTCCTCAAGCCATCCGGCCTGCGCGGCGGCCTTGATCATGCTGTATTCACCGCTGACCTGATAGGCGGCAATCGGGACAAGCGTCCGACTGCGGGCGGCACTGATAATGTCCAGATACGGCATCGCCGGCTTCACCATGACGATATCGGCGCCTTCTTCGAGATCCAGGTCGATCTCATGAAGAGCTTCGCGCCCATTGGCGGGATCCATCTGATATGAACGCCGGTCGCCGAATTGAGGGCTTGAAAACGCCGCATCGCGAAACGGCGCATAGAAGCAGGAGGAAAATTTCGCCGCATAGGCCATGATCGGCACATCGGTAAATCCCGCCGAATCCAACTCGGTTCGAATCGCCGCAACGCGCCCGTCCATCATATCGGAGGGAGCCACCATGTCGGCCCCGGCTTCGGCATGGGTGCGGGCCATAATCTTGAGGCAGTCCAATGTCTCGTCGTTGAGGATCTTTCCGTCCCGAACGATACCGCAATGGCCATGGCTCGTATATTCGTCCACACAGACATCGGTAATGACGATGAGCCCCGGAACCTGATCCTTCACGGCCCTAACGGCCCGCTGCACGATCCCGTTCGGATCCAACCCTGAACTGCCGCGCTCGTCTTTGGTATCCGGAATACCGAACAAAATAATGGCCGGAATACCGAGTGCGTTGATCTCGCCTGCTTCCTTCACCAGCAAATCGATCGACAATCTGAACTGTCCCGGCATCGACACGATTTCTTCGCGCCGATTCTGTCCTTCCACGACGAACAGCGGAGCGATAAAGTCGTCGGGGGCGAGCAGAGTTTCTCGCACCATCCGCCGGAGTGATTCCTGTTGCCGAAGCCGTCGAAGCCGCTGAATGGGAAACGCCATGTCGCCCTACTTTTTCCGGGGAAGGTTCGTCAAAAAGACGACCAGGTCCCGAACTGAAATCACCCCCACCAATTTACCGTCGCCCGTCACACCAAGGTGGCGAACATGGGACTTGGCCATCAAATCATTGGCATCCAGCAAAGTCTTGTTCTCTTCGATGGTCATGATGGGAGCGGACATGATCTGTTCCACCGTCGTCTTGGTGGCGTCGGCCCCTGCGGCGACCACGCGACGCATCATATCCGTGTCCGTTAAGATCCCGACGATCTCCCGATCGTTGGTGACGAATAAACTTCCGATCCCTCGATCTCGCATGATGCGGGCCGCGGTCTGCGCATCGGTATCACGCGTGACGGTAACAAACTTATCTCGTGGAATCATGAATGATTTGACCGGAACCATACGCCTGCCCTCCCTTTCACATCTGTCGATTTCGTATTATCCGACGTGTGCCGATGCCTCTTCCCCGCGTCCGGCATGTCGCACCATGGCCTCGACCATGGCCGGAATCGTATTCTCCTGCGGCATAATCGACACCGTCATCCCCATCTCTTCCGCTGTCTTCGCCGTAATCGGTCCGATCGCCGCCACCGTGACCGATCGCAAAAGGACCGTGGCTCGATCCACGCCGCCCACCATCGTCACAAAATTTCGGACCGTGGACGAACTGGTAAACGTCACCATATGCACCTGCCCGTCGGTCAGCAACCGACGCCACTCCGCACCGTCTTCCGTTGGGATCACCGTCCGATACACCGGCACCACATCGACATGAGCGCCGCGGGCACGCAATTCGTCGGGCAGCAACTCGCGAGCCACCTCTGCGCGTGGAATGACGATGCGCACGCCGGTCAACGGATGCCGTCCCAACGCCTCGATCACACCTTCAGCTTGATAATCGGCAGGAACCACATCCGCCTTGACTCCGAATGTTTCCAGTTCTTGGGCGGTACGCGGCCCGATGCAACAGACCCTGCGCCCGGCCAAACAACGCGCGTCCGATCCGTTTTCTCTCAGTCTGGTCATGAACCGGACGACGCCGTTCACGCTGGTAAAAATCACCTGGTCATAGGTGCCGATGTCCGCGATCGCCCGATCGACAGGCGTCCAATCATCCGGCGCAACAATCCGGATGGTGGGCGCTTCGATAGGCTCCCCCCCGTACGCAGCCAACAACTCGGCCAGTTCCCCTGCCTGTTCCTTGGCCCGCGTCATTAAGATGCGCTTCCCGAAGAGAGGGCGCAATTCAAACCAGTTCAACCGAGAGCGCAAGCGAACCACATCACCCACGACGATCACCGTCGGCGGTTCCAGTCCGGCGGCTTCAGCCTTGTCGACGATATCCGCGAGTGTGCCGACCACCGTCTGCTGCGACGCTCTCGTCCCCCACCGAATAATCGCCGCCGGCGTATCGGCCGATCGTCCCCCGGCCGTCAACTTCGCGACGATCGCCGGAAGATTCTTCATGCCCATGAGAAAGACCAGCGTCCCTCGGCTTGTCGCAACACTCGACCATTCGACTCCCATAGAAGGCTTGGCCGGATCTTCATGCCCCGTGACGAATGTCACGGTGGACGCCAACGCCCGATGCGTCACAGGAATGCCCGCATAGGCAGGCGCCGCAATCGCGGCCGTCACGCCGGGAACGACGTCGAAGTCGATCCCCGCCGTCGCCAATGCTTCCGCCTCCTCTCCCCCGCGTCCGAATACAAAGGGGTCTCCCCCTTTGAGCCGCACCACGATGTGTCCTTCACGCGCCTGTTCGATCAGTATGCGGTTGATATCCTCCTGCGCAGGATAGGCCCCCTTGCCTCGCCGTCCGACATAAATCCGCTCTGCCGTTTCGGGCGCATACGACAAGATCGCGGGATTGGCGAGGTAATCGTACAGGACCACATCGGCCTGCTCAAGACATTCCCGCCCTCGAATGGTCAGAAGCTTCGGATCGCCGGGTCCCGCCCCGACCACATAGACCTTACCCTTTCCTTGCCGCGACGTCATTGAGCCGTTCCATAGATCTCACGAAGGATTTTGTCGCCGCCCCTCGCCAACAGCCGTTCGGCCAACTGCACGCCGAGTGCATGCGCATCCCCGCTGTGACCCTGAACATGATCGCGGATGATGGTCTTACCGTCGACGCCGGCCACGAGCCCGTCCAGAGCGACCTGCTCACCGGACAACGTCGCATACGCGGCGATCGGCACTTGGCAACCGCCCTCCAATCGCTGCAAAAATGCGCGTTCTGCCGTCACGGCCGTCCGGGTGATCGCATCATCGAGCCGTTCCAAGACCGACCGCACGAACACGTCGTCGCTACGGCCTTCGATTCCCAACGCGCCTTGACCGATCGCCGGTAAACTGACGACAGGATCCAGATATTCGGTGATTTCCTGAGCCCAGAACAGTCGATGGAGTCCCGCCGCAGCCAAGACAATGGCATCGAACTGTCCCTCTTTGAGTTTGCGCAACCGTGTGTCCAAATTGCCGCGTAACATCTCGATCCGAAGATCGGGCCTGGCGCTCAGCAATTGTGCCTGCCGGCGCAAGCTGGCCGTGCCGATTTTCGCACCGTGCGGAAGATCTGCGAACTTACGGCCCTCGCGACTGATCAAGGCATCGCGTGCATCTTCCCTGGCGGGCACGCAGAGAATGTCCAGCCCCTCCGGCAATTGCGCCGGCACATCCTTCATGCTATGAACGGCAAGATCGATCTCACCGGTGAGCAAGGCATCTTCGATCTCTTTGACGAAGAGGCCTTTCCCCCCGATCTTGGCCAACGGCACGTCGAGGATTTTGTCGCCGGATGTTTGAATCTTCCGTAACGTCACCCGTACGTCCGGCGCCACGTCATGAATGCGCGATTGAAACCACTCACTCTGTTGCAACGCAAGTTTGCTTCCTCTTGTTCCCAAGATAAGGGTCGGACGACGGCCTGTTGGTAATGACACCCGGGCGTTCCTCTTCTGTTCAGATTGTTCGTTCATCAACGAGCCTGTTTGCGAACAGCCGATTCAGGCTCCTCTTGCTCAGATGTCTCGTGACCGGCGGACACATACTGCGGTCGATCCACATGCTCCTGTTCGGATTGATTGTTGATCGACGGTTTGTCGAGGTGGAAAAAACGGCGGGCGGCTTCGACGAAGGCGGGCCCGTTGGACGAGTTGACTTCGCTTTTGAGGGTCACCATCGTCCGGTGAATGAGTTTGTTTACGATCGACGACGCCAATCCCTCGACGACTTCCCGGTCCTGCTGAGAGAGATGCGACAATCGACCGAGAACCTTTTCCACTTCGGCCTGTTTGATTTCATCGACCCGATTCCGCAAAGCTACGATCGTGGGCGTCACCTCCAGTGATTTCATCCACTCCATCGTGGCCAGGACCTCTTCCCCCACCATCCGGTCCGCCTTTTCCGCTTCCTGCAATCGCTCCGCCCGGTTCTGTTGCACCCGCAACTTCAAATCGTCGATATCAAACAGAAAGGCGTTGTCCACATGGCGAACAGCCGGATCGATGTTTCGCGGCACCGAGATATCGATCAAAAACATCGGGCGATTTCCGCGTTTATCGACCGCCCGCTGTACGTCTTCGGCCCCGATGAGGTAATGCGCCGCGCCGGTAGAGACCAGCACAATGTCCGCAGCCGCCATTTCGTCTTTGAACTGTTCGAACAGAACCGGCGTCCCCCCGAATCGATCGGCCAGCTCGATGGCATGCTGGGGTGTCCGTGTCGTAATCCTGACGTGCTGCACGCCTTGCGCAATCAAGTGCCGTGCCGCCAATTTTGCCATTTCACCGGCTCCGACCAGCAACACGGTTTTCTCGGAGAGGTTGGAAAAGATCTTCTTCGCCAATTCCACGGCGGCATAGCTGACCGACACCGCCATCTCGGAGATCTTCGTCTCGGTTCGAACTCGTTTGGCGACTGAAATGGCTTTTTTGACGACCTTATTCATGATGACGCCCGTGGTTTTATGCGCCAGGGCGACTTCAAAGGCATCCTTAAGCTGACCCAAAATCTGCGATTCGCCGATGATCATGGAGTCGAGACTCGCCGCAACACGGAATAGGTGCCCGACGGCTCGATCCCCCGTATGGCAATACAAATGCGGCGTCAATTGTTCGGAAGATAACGAGAGATGCGTATCGGCGAGAAATTCCTGAATCCGTCCGTACCCGGACTCCACCTCCTCAACGACCGAATAGACTTCGACCCGATTACAGGTCGACAACAGAATGCCTTCCTTGACGCCTTGATAGGAGCAGAGCCTTCCCAGCGCCTCCCCCAGGCGGCTTTCAGGAACAGCCAGTTTCTCACGGATCTCGACCGGAGCCGTCTTATGACTGAGTCCGACAACGATCACATGCATGTCACGACAGGGCTCCGTGGTCTTTGAGTACCACTCCGACCAATGTAAGAATCACACAGGCGAATCCGACCACCGTCAAATATGCCGCTCGTTTGGCCCGCCATCCGACCGTCAGCCGTCCCAGCAGCACGATAAAGTAGAACATCCACGTCACGAGGGCCCACGTCTGTTCGGGATTCCAATTCAGATACGACCCACGCGCAAACTCGGCTGAGATAGCACCGGTTACGATTCCAAGGGTCAACAGGGGAAATCCCAGTACGATAGATTGCAGATTGAGGTGATCGAGAAAGTCGAGAGCCGGCAACTTGCTGTACAGCACGTTGAATCGTTTCGATTTGAGCAGGCGATCCTGAATCAGGTACATCAACCCGGCCACGAACGCGACCGTGAAGCCCACGGTTCCCAGCATGCTCAATGTCACATGGACCCAGAGGGTCTTGAATACCGGGCCGAGCGTCGGTACTGTCTCCGGAAGAGCTGCAGCCGATACCAACGAAATCAGCGCCAGCGGAACCATAAATGAGCCGAGTACGGGAATCCGATGCCGAAACTCCACGATCAGGAACACGAGGATCATGACCCACGAGAAAAAAGAGAGCGCTTCATAGAAACTGGGGGGAACTGAGGACGAAGCACTCAGCATTCTGGCCACCAACGCCAAGGTGTGAAAGAGAAATCCAACGGCGGTGATGCCTAAGGACACTTTTGCGAGCGCCTCAGATCGCCGCAGTACATACACGAGGAACGACACCGTCCCGGCGAAATACAGAACCATGGTAATCATGAAAGACACGGCGGCCATCAGGCATACCTTTAGTGAATGCGATACACGACGGATGATCTGAGTAAGAGAAACAAGAAATTATATCGATGCTATCCGAACAGAGTCAACAAAATGCGGGAGGTATGCTCTATCTGGTCGCGGTCCCCATCGGACAGGCCGACGACATCACAGTGCGGGCGATCCACATACTCCGTGAAGCCGATCTGATCGTATCCGAAGACCCTGCAGCAACCCGCCGTCTGCTTTCCCATCACAAGGTCGACGCCACACTGACAAGCTACGGCCCCACGCACATTCAGGAAAAGGTGGCGGTCTTGATCCACCGTTTGCGACAGGGCGCGCGGATCGCCTTCGTGTCGGACTGCGGCTCTCCGGTCATCGCTGATCCCGGCTCATGCCTGGTCACCGCCGCCCATATTCACGGCATCCGCGTCGTGTCGGTTCCCGGCCCGTCGGCGCTTACCGCGGCCGTCGCTGCGGCCGGTTTCCACTCCGACACGTTTCTCTTTCTCGGGCAACTGCCGCGCACACGATCAGGAATCCGACAGAGGCTCCATACGGCTCCGGACGGACCGGCCGTCACCGTCGCGTTTTGCGACCATGAAACCCTTGCGCTGAGCCTGGACGTGATCGCCGAGTCCGCACCTCGACGTCACATCGCACTGGCCTGCGACCTCACGACACCACACGAACGAACAGTACGGGGAACCGTCTCCTCGGTGAGACGCACGTTGCACGAATTTGCCGGGAGCCGGAACATCACGCTCATTCTACGAGGAAAGATCCGGCCACACGAACGGAAGAAACGAGGAGAGAGGACAGAACCACGTCAGTCGGCATCCTCCCGCCGAATCACCAGGCGATAGGCCTGATCCACTCGTTCCTGAGCCAGCACGGTATGCCCTTCATTTTCAACACTGCGGGGAACATTCCGAATCGGATCTCCGTCGTCGATCAATACCGAGAGAATCTGTCCCTCATCCATAGTTTCCAGCTTGAGCTTCGTTTTTACGAAATTGTACGGGCAGATCACTCCACGAAGGTCCAGCTCCACGTCCGACTGATGAGAGACCGCCTGGTCTTGTTTCTCACTCATTTCAACACCTCACTATCTCCGCCTCGACTCGACCAAACCCCGCCGATATCCTGCACAAGCAAAAAGAGGGCGGCCGAAGCCGCCCCCTTTAATTCCTGACCTCGAAATACCGGATATCGTGGTCTTACTGCAATCCCTTGACCAAATTCGGCTTCGCCGCATCGGTTCCATAATCGGACTTGGGATTCTTCTCACTATTACCCCATCCCGGCTGCGGTTCACAATTCCAGCAGGGAGCCGATCCGGTAAATTCTCCGATCGTCGTATCGACTGCGCCGGAGATCTTGCCCGGCACAACACCACCGGCGACACCGCCCGTCGTACTGCCGTTATTCGTCACGATTGCGCGCTCCGTTGTCGGATTCGGACGCTGCCCAAGACCACCGAACCCGGCGAGCTGTTCGTTCCCGCGCAGCAAGTACACTTCCCGCACGATCTTCCGACCAGTCCCGTATTCCTTACTCTTGCTCGTTTCCTCGATGACCTGCAATGAAATATCATCGCCGGTGTTGAGCGTCCGAATTTGATCCAAGTTGGTCCTGTCATCAAAATACACGATGAGCGAGTTCATGGAACCCAACCCGGCACGACCTTCATCATGCGAGCTTCCGCCTGTCTCCAAATGCATCTTCCCTGCGGGAGCATCGACGGCCAACACCCGACCATAGATGGTCTCCGGGAGAGACAACCGCTCAAGAAACTCATTCCGATCATAGGTCTGAACACGGTTCGCGCTGCCTGACACATCGCCGACCCCTGTTCCCACCCCCATCGCAGATCCGCCAGATGATTGCTGCAGACGCTCTTGAGCCGTCGCAACACCCCCAGAGCCGATCAAGAGAATTGCGGCTCCCAGTGCTAACACCTTACGCATGGACTGCCTCCTTGTGAGTAAATAGATGATGCGGTGAAAAAGATGGAACTGAACGAAAAGACCAGATTGCCATCATATATTGAGTTGCGTTCGTAAACGGTGTGATCATCGGAAAAATTTGAACTAGAACCTAGGACAATACAACCCCTCTGTCAAGAGGGAATCCACCTCACCGTTGTATTTTCACCTGGTGCCCGGAGGGAGGGTCGAACTCCCACTCTGTCGCCAGAACCGGATTTTGAGTCCGGCGCGTCTGCCAGTTCCGCCATCCGGGCATCCCGTCATGCAGGCATGACATGTATCACGGAGTGCTCTTCTAACATGACGGCTTCATAGGGTCAATCGATCCTCCCTCTTTTCTTCAGGAAAACAGCTTTGCTAGAATACCCGGACGAGACGGTCGTACACTATTCCGATCCAACCGGCGCTCGGTTCTCGAACCGGCACAGCCGACAAAGGAGAATCGCTGACATGGCAGACGTTCAATGTGTGACCTGCGAACAAACGGGGGAAGCCATTACTACTCCGCTTTTTCTCGGCAAACTTGAAACAGAAATCAAAGCAAAGGTGTGTCTGAGCTGTTGGAAAAAGTGGGAAGGGATGCGGGTCATGGTCATCAATGAATACCATGTGAACCTCGGCGACGAAAGCGGACGCGAACTGGTTCGCAAACAAATGAAAGCCTTTTTAAAATTGGGAGAGCAGACCGACACATCGAAAGTAGCCGAAAACTATCGCCCTCCGGCCCAGTGATCGACTATCAACCGTAGGGCGGCGCGCCTCCGATCTAAGGCCTCCAAATGCCCGCCGCCCACCCTCTCCCCTATCAAATCCGACTTCATTGACAGCCAGATCCGAAAAGTGCTAAATTTTCACGTTTTTATATCTCCTACTCCGTTCGCATATACGCAAGAACGTAGCAGGAACGAGAACGACACCATGCTGACACAAATGCAGGTCAAGGGGTTGATGTTCGACCCCTATACGAACGCCTATATTGTTATTCTTCGAGATGAGGATCAATCGGAGATGCTACCCATATGGGTCGGCAAATCGGAAGCCGGAGCGATCGGCCTTTCACTTGAACAGGTGGCACCGCCCCGCCCGATGACACACGATTTCATGAAAGCCTATCTCGATGCGGCCAATGCCAAGGTGATCAGCATCGTGGTGACCGACTTGAATGAAAATACCTACTTTGCCAAAATTCACCTGTCCTACGAGGACTCGGAATATACGATCGATTCGCGTCCGAGCGATGCCATTGCACTGGCGCTTCGATCTCACGCTCCGATTTTCGTAAACGAATCCGTGATCAAAAAGCAAAGCTCGGAAGAGCTTGATCAGTGGCTTGAAAACTTGAAACCCGAAGACTTTGGAAAATTGGACTCCTAACTTGCCCCGATGGGGCCATGACGTCGTTATGCCGGAACACACATCCCCCGC
>JAOUPN010000361.1 GCA_029879905.1 Nitrospira sp.
CGCGGGCCTCACCCCTGATTCCTCACTGGGTGGGTTTCGCACCGGCACCCGGCTCTATCTCACGCTGCCGACGGGCGAACGGGTCGGCTATACGTTTACCCCCGAGCGGCACACCAGCAACGGCATGACCTATTACACGCCCGCCTTTGTCGCCGACGCGCTGGAGGGGACTGGCTCCGATCCCGGATCGGTGCCTGTCCCCGGTTCCGGCTGGACGCTCTCTGCGGCTGGCACCAAGCTGACCAAGGCCGGCGAGCATTTCTACGACTTCTTGACCGGCGAAGCCTATAATCCGGTGGTGGGTCTGTCTGGTTTCTCTGGTTCGTCTGGTGCGGACGGCTCAGCCCTGACGCTCACCGCGCCGGATGGCACACAGTACCGGATTACCGCCCAGGGCAAGATCGGAGAGGAGATTCGGCCCGACGGCGCGCGGTTCCTCTGGAGCGACAGCGGCCTCACCGCCGTCAGCACCGGCGAAACGGTGCAATTCACCTGGACCGCTGTCCCTGCGTCAACCGTCACTGGTCAATCGTCAATCGTTCCGAACCACTCAGTCCTCAGTCCTCAGCACTCGGCCCTGGCATCCATCACAGCTCCCGACGGGCACCGAGTGGTGTACACCTACGATCAGCAGGGGCAGCTCGTCTCGGTGCGTGATCTCGCCACCGGCGACACCTCCCGCTACGGCTACTCAGTCCTCGGCCCTCAGTCCTCAGTCCTGACCCTGAGCACCCACACCGGCCAACCCGGCTCCGTCATTGACTACGCCTCACCTCTCACCCCTCACGCCTCACCGGTCGCGGCGGATTTGGGCGCCGCGCTCAGCTATCTCCAGACACCCTATCAGGACACGTTAGAGGCTGGGGCGACTGATCAGCTCGTCTTCGCGGTACGGCCCTCGGAGATCGTTTCTACGAATAGTGGCGACGTGTATCTGGGGGTCATCGTCGAGGCTGAAGGGACTGACTCCCAGGGGACTAGTTCCGCATCAGCGGTGCCTGTCCCCAGCATTCAAGGAGTGACTCCACTGGCGTCCAATGTCGTCGGCAATTCCGCCTTCGGCCTCTTCCGCATCGAACGCGACGGCCTCTATCTCCTCAATGTTTCCGATGCTGCATCCTCCGCGTCGAGCGAGTCGCGCCCGTATCGCGTCACGCTTTTTATCGCCGGTGATGCCAACCGCGACGGCCGCGTGGACGGCGTCGATGGCGATCTTTTGACCAACGCCCTTGCCCCTAGCCCCTTGCCCCTTGCGCCTGAGCTGGACGCCAATCAGGACGGCGTCCTGAATTCGGCGGACTTGCATCTCTATCACCAGAACCTCGGATTTATTCCGAACCAGGCGCCAACGGCCACGAATGCCACGGCCAAAACCCACCAAGACTTGGAACTGTTGTTCCCTGTCACGGTCTCCAACTCAGCACTCAGCACTCAGTCCTCAGCACTGTTGAGCGACCCGGAGAATGACCCGGTCGTGTACCGGATTACCGGGGCGATGAATGGCACCGCACGCATTACAAGCGACGGCGCCAATGTCAGCTTTACGCCCGACACCGGGTTCTTCGGCGCGGCGAGTTTTGCCATTGTGGCCGATGACGGCTACAGCACCTCGCAGGTGGCGACGGTCACGGTCAACGTCAGCGATGCCCCGCTGGTGGCCCTCGACTTTGCCGTCCGTCAGCCCCGGCTCGATGCACGGCATTCCACCACACTGGAACTCATTGGTGACTTTACCGACGAACAAGACGTGGCCCTCCCAGCCTCCTATCTCACGTTCGGGTTGACAAACCTCAGTCCTCAGCCCTCAGTCCTCGGCCCTGGTGCCGTCATCGAAGCCACCGGCGTGTTGACCGGGGTCATCGACGGCACCACGGGCATCGTGACCGCCTCCACCGCCCATGGCCCCAACGGCGCGGTGATTCAAGCGGCCACGGCGTTCAGTATCGGCCTCCCGACGGATCAGACGCAGCAGTTCCTCTACGCCCTCGGACTCGATGTGTTCCCCGGCGCGGTGTCACTGGCCACGGGGACTGACCCGCTTCTGCCTGGGGCTGTCCCTGTTGCTCCAGGCCAGCGCCAGATCCTCGTGGATCTGGCCGACGTGATTGATCTCACGGCGGGCACGACCGGCACGCGCTACTTCGTGTCAAATCCCGATGTCGTGACCGTCTCCGCTGATGGCTTGATCACCGCGAATCAAGCCGGGGAGGCAGTGGTCACCGTCATCAATGGTCCGGCGGAAACCCTCATTCCGGTGAAGGTCGACGTGCCGCCGGATCCCGGCGCACGGACGATCGGCACGGAAGGCGGCATCGTGATGGGGGCTGATGGCTCTCTCGTCGCGCTCGCCCCCAACGCGCTGGAGAGCGAGACGCTCGTCTCCATCACCCCGATTCTCCAAGCGTCGTTGCCGCTTGCCATGCCGGGCCCGTTTGAGTACGTAGCGAGCTTTGATCTCCAAATCGGCGACGGACGGTTGGACATTCCGGCACAGTTGGCCATTCCGATCACGGGCAGTACGGTAACGCCCGGCGCCGACCTCGTGTTTTTCCGTGCGAGCACGCTGACGGATGAGACGGGGGCACCATTCGGGGTCTGGATGCAGGAAGAAACCGGCATCTTGGGCGCCGATGGCGTCGCCCGCACCGCGTCGCCACCGTTCCCCGGGGTGCTCAAGTCCGGAACCTGGATGATTGCCACAGCACCAGCTGGGAGTCTGGCCCGTGTCGATGGCAAGTTGAATACCTTCTTTCCGGATCAAGGCAGCAGCTTCACAGTGGTGGCACGTACAGACGGGGCTCCCATCGCACAGGAAATTCATTCACCATTTGATCTCTGGTTGCCGACCGGACCAATTCAGCTGGAATTCGTTGAGTACTCACCATCAGGTCTTGCGCGGGTCACTGTCGATAATGTCGATGTACAGGTCGGCACCGACACGCAATTCAACACCACGGTCATTAATCAAGTTGTCGATACGGCCAGCCATCCTTCCGCTGCACCAGTCATCCAATCCGCGGAGATTGTGGTAACCAATGGCTCGGCTGAACTCATTCTGACGGGCAGCCGCTTCACCTACGATGTGACCGATCAGTCGGCACCAAATGTGGGGGCGTCGATTTTTGATCTCGTCGTCAACTTCGATGTGCCGATTCGACCTGATCTACAATTCACCCAGGAACAGCTGGGACAATTCATCATTGCCGGGGACGAAATCCCGAAAACCATTCGTATCACCGCCACACCAGATCCACTCACCAGCAGCGGGAATACCATTCACGTGAAAGTGCCGAAAGACGTAATTTTGGGGATCAGTGATATCTCCGTCACCCGCAAGACTCCGGTGTTGACCGGGACCACGCCCAAGGCGTGGGTCATCGCAGACCGAACCAGTACCCCCACACGAATCGATGTTGACCTCCACATGCTGCTGGTGGCCAGCACTGTCGAGAAGAATGTCACAGCCATCGATACCCGGACGAATCAGATCATTGCCCGAATTCCGGTTGGTGATCAAATTGGGGCGGGTCCACGGGCGGTCGCCATTACGCCTGACCTGACGCGGGCCTATGTCACACTCTTAGGCGGACACGGCGTGGCTGTGGTCGATACCTACACGCTGCAAGCAAGTGACATGAATCCCGATCCCACGAAGGCTCAAACGATTATTGACCTGCCAGGTTCTCGTCCCTATTGGGCGGTAGCCGACAAGGATGGCCGCTATCTCTATGTGTCCGATCAGAACGTGGGACTCATCTACGTCATCGATATTCTGCCGACAAGCCCGACGTATCACACCGTGGTCAAACAGATCTCCGTGCCGTCTGCCC
>JAOUPN010000362.1 GCA_029879905.1 Nitrospira sp.
TTGCACCGGAAGATCAAACTCCTGGATGTGGAAATGCGGCCGGAGGGGTGAAGAGGCCTAGGCGGCCAGTCTCTCGCTTGTGCAGGGCTGAAGCGCTGTCGTGGTGTTTCGAGAAGTGGAAGCCTTCGGAAATTCCCTCGCAGACTCGGTCAGTTTCCGCTTTCCTTCTCCTCGAAACAACGACAGCTGTGATGCTTCATCAGTGCAGTCAGCATGAGACTGGCCACCTAGGCGGGAGGGCTGCGCGGGGGATGCGCGCAGTGAGAAACGGCCGGCTGCCCCGTTGTGAGAAAAGAGAGAAAGAGTCGGGATGGCGTTTTTGACGGAATGTGAAGGGAGAGTCTAAGCCCCGAAACGGTACTCTGCTATGTGTTGTGTGACTATGATGTGTTTCTGGAAATCAGTGGTGCGTGCAGTCGGAACAGACCACGTCATGGAATTGTGTGGTGGGGTGAGTTTTAATGTAATCGTTAAGGGAAGATTCGGACAGGTGTGCTGTTTGGGCTTTTTTGCATGAAGAACACACCGGAATCATCCGATGCAGCTTATCAATGTCTTGCATGGCTTGGTCGAGCTCGGCGATGGTTTTGGTCAGTTCCAGTTCCCAGTTTTTTCTCGCCTCAGTCTCCTCTTTGAGCCTCAGCGCCGATTTGACTCTGGCGAGCAGCTCAACTTGGTCGATCGGTTTTTTGACGTAGTCGGCGGCGCCGGCTTCAAATGCGTCCTGTAAGAAATGGGTTTGGCTTCTCGCCGTGACCATGATAATTGGGGTTACTCCGAAGGCAGGGACCGATTTGATACGCCGGCAAGCCTCCACTCCGTCCATATCCGGCATTTTAATATCCATCAAAATGAGATCCACCGTGGGTTTGTCGGGGTCGGCGTGGTCCAAGTTCAACTGACGGAATGCGTCCTCAGCCGATGTCGCCGTCAGGAGATCACGATAGCCGGCGGTCTTGAGGATATGATGCAGCAGCAGCCGTTGGTCTGGAGAGTCGTCGACGATGAGAATGCTCACGGGACCAGTCCTTTCCTCATCCTGAACAAAGGCCGGACAAGGTGTGGTGTGAAGTCAGTATAGAGCAAGCGTTGTCGGCCGCAAGGAAAACCTTGAATTCCTGACGGCATGATGGAAAGGTTCCGTGGGCCATGCGGTACATGGCGCGCTGGCCCATTCCGAACTATCTGTGCCCTTTCCCGGTACGTTGACCTCTGTCGGACCCCTCCGTTAAGATGCGCCGGCTGGAGAGAGGTCGAGGCTAAGGTCAAGGCTGAGGGGGAATGAACGCATGCATGGTTCTCCTGACCCTGTCTTTGACTTAACCTTAACTTTAACCTAAGTTTATCCGGGACATTTTCCAGATGACTACTTATCGTGAAGCCGGTGTCGATATTGATGCGGGTGACGAGTTTGTCGAGCGCATTAAGCCGCTTGTGCGCTCAACGTTTCGTCCCGAGGTGTTGACTGATCTTGGAGGATTCGGGGGACTGTTCGGCCTGAGGACGGAGAAATATCAGGAGCCGGTGTTGGTGTCTGGCACCGACGGAGTCGGGACCAAGCTGAAGCTTGCCTTCATGATGAATCGGCACGACACGATCGGGATCGACCTCGTGGCCATGTGTGTCAATGACATCGTCGTCAGCGGAGCCGAACCGCTCTTTTTTCTGGACTATTTTGCGACTGGTACATTATCCGTTTCAAAGGCGCAGGACGTGGTGAGAGGCATTGCCGAAGGATGCCGTCAAGCGGGTTGTGCGTTGATCGGGGGGGAAACGGCGGAGATGCCGTCGATGTACGCAGAGGGTGAATACGATCTGGCCGGTTTTGCCGTCGGGGTCGTCGATAAACCGAAGATCATCGACGGCAAGTCGATCACAGAGGGGGATGTTCTTGTCGGTCTTGCCTCAAGTGGGCTTCATAGCAATGGTTATTCGTTGGCTCGCCGTGTGTTCTTCGATCAAGCAAGCCTGACCCCCGAGAGTCGGCTCCCGGAGCTTGATCGCCCGCTCGGAGAGATGCTGCTGGTGCCGACCAGAATTTATGCCAAGCAACTGTTGTCTCTCATCGGAGAGTTTCCCCTGAAGGGGATCGCTCACATCACCGGAGGAGGGATTACGGAAAATCTTCCACGTGTATTTCCCAAGGGAGTAGGAGCCCGTATTGATCGGAGTGCATGGCCGGTGCCGCCGATCTTTGGGGTGATGAGTCGATTGGGGCAAGTGGATCGTGAAGAAATGTACCGAGTGTTCAACATGGGGATCGGGATGATTCTGGTTGCTCCCTCCGACACCGCGGATCACGTGCTTGCTCGTGCCTCTGAGCTCGGAGATCGTGCGTTCCGAATCGGAGAGGCCGTACGCGTCGGTGAGGGAGATCAGCAGGTAACGTATGCCGACTAACTCCACAACTCCTTTGCGCGTGGCGGTGTTGGCCTCCGGCCGTGGTTCAAACCTCCAGGCGATTATTGATGCGGTCGAAGCCGGACAAGTTCAGGCCAACATTGTGGCCGTGATCAGTAATAAGAAGGAATCCATGGCTCTTGAGCGGGCTCGAACGCATGGGTTGCCGGATGTGTTTGTCGATCCCAAGCCGTTTGCCGGGTTGCCCGACAGCCGAGCAGCCTATGATCGCGCATTGCTGGAGATCCTCGAAAAGAATCAGGTGGAATTGGTGCTGCTCGCCGGCTATATGAAAATCATCACGGCTGTGTTGGTCGATGCCTATGCGAATCGAATGATGAATATTCATCCGTCATTGCTGCCGTCATTTCCCGGCTTGGATGTGCAGAAGAAAGCCATCGATTGGGGCTGCAAACTGGCCGGGTGCACGGTGCATTTCGTCACGGAAGGCGTCGATGAAGGGCCGATCATCCTCCAGGCCGCCGTGCCGATCCTGGACGATGATACACCGGAGATCCTTGCCGCTCGAATCCTTGTGCAAGAACACAAAATTTATCCTCGTGCCGTCCGGCTTTTCGCCGAAGGCCGTCTTCGTGTCGAAGGTCGCCGTGTCGTGATCGACGGCGCCAAGCCCGACGGCCAGGCCATCATCAGTCCCGCGTAAAACCAGTTAGATTGCCGGTGATGGGTCTGTCAGGGCCGTCACCAACGCTTGAATCGTCAACGGCGCATTGCCCTCGCTTCGATTGTTCACTAACACATAGGCGTGTCGATTCTCCGCTACGGCTTGCCCGACCAGGTGTATCGTCTCTCGCCGCATTTCCGGCAGCTCCCCCACGATTGTGTTGTAAGGCGCAGCCCGTTGTTTTGCGGCTTCATAGTTCATCTTCAAGGGTGTCAGGAGTCTGAATACCGTGAACGGCGCCGTGAATCCTCCCATCCGGCGATGTTGTTCTGCCAACGGTGGCATCCAGGACCAATGGTTGTAGACATGAGCGACGGCATGCCGTGTCAGGACGTCGTGATACTGAGGGCCGAGAAGTTCCGCGTTGCGAACCTCCGCGGCGTAGCGAAAGTTTTCGGGTAACCGGCTGAAGAACATATTGAGTCGAGTGCAAAACTCATGTGCGGGCAGGCCGTGCCGTTGAAACTCAAAGATGAACGGCCCCATGTGCGATTCGAACGCCGCCTCGCGGTAAGGCGGCAACACCATGTTACAGAACAACTCGGCATCGAGAAAGTGCGGATTGGGCTTTCCTGCTTTCTGGCCGTAGCGTGGGAGGGTGGCAAAGCGAGGAATGGTGATCTCTTCCCAGACTTTGAAACACATCTCGAAATCTTCCGTGATCTGATTCGAATAGTGTCTGAGTTGGTCGGCGGTGGGCGGTCGATAGAACGTCGAGTCGTTCCCCACCGTGCGGAAGAA
>JAOUPN010000363.1 GCA_029879905.1 Nitrospira sp.
CCCGGCTCGGTCACAAGAGAATTGTTTTTGCCTTTTCGATTCGTCCGGCCGATCGGATGGATCGGTGTGAGATAGAGCACGTCGAATCCCATGGCCTTAATCGCCGGTAGTCTGGCTTCCACATCCTTGAACGTCCCGCCTTGACCGGGTGTGGTTCCTTGAGAGCGTGGGAACAATTCGTACCATGTACTGTAGCGAGCCCGGACACGATCAACCACCACTTCCAGCTCCCGATCATAGAGCGTCCACCCGGTCCGTTCCTGACAGCGATCGACCAGTCCGGAGAGGTCATCATGGAGAGCTACGGTCAGCGCAGCCTCCTGTCCGTTCGCCGACCGCCACTGCGTCAAAAACGCTTCGATCCCTGCCTGATCCGAACCAGTCGCCCGTTCAGCCGCACGCTCGACCAGAGCTCGTCCCTCGAGCAGTTCGCTGTCGACCTGTTCCCCCGCCTGGGACTTCTTGGTCACCTCCTGGCGCCACGATTCGAACGTGTTCGTGAACGCGCCGATGGTGTACCGATACCGTGTATTCTCCTGTACATCAAAATGTCCGGCCCATCGATCGTTGTTCACATGCGTCAAAGGAACTTCATGCCATGCTGATTCCGAAATGGTGCGATAGCGGAGTACGGCATTCAGAACGTCATGCCCCTCCCTGAAAATATCGGCGGAGACGTCCACTCGATCTCCGACCTCCCGCTTGACCGGCCAGCGACCGCTGTCGATCTCCGGCTCCACACGTTCAATGATAATGGCCGGACGCGGTTCGGATGCGGGCGTGATCGCATCGATATCACCGTCTTGTTGTCCTGACGAGCGCCTCTCCCGTTGTGTCACCGAGCCGCCCTTGCGTTGCGTCATGGAACTCTCCGGACCGGTGCGCCGTTACCGTCACCGTCGGTCAGCGCCTCCTTCGTCACCTCAGCGGCATGCTTGACTCGTGACGCGGTCCGCTTGACTGAATCGTAAATCTCATCACCCACTGTAGACCACTCTTCCTTAACTTCGTCCACTGTCTCGTCAAACTCTCTTTTGGCGGTATCCACTCCCCTTTTCACTCGATTTCGAACCGATGCGCCGGATTCCGGAGTCGTCAGCAATGCGGTCACGGCTCCGGCCACCAGCCCCAGCCCAAAGGCGGCCACGATCGTCACCACGCCCAATTCATCTACCGATCCCCTCCTCGAACCCTCATCCTCGTCTCTTCTTCGTTCCATGGCTTCACTCCTTTCGGTCGGTGCGTGACGTTCACGTTGAGCGGCAGTCTCCTCTTGTCGCATGTCTCCCTGAGACGTACCGTCGATCATAGCCAGGCGCCCGATCCCCACCCCGGCCACAAGAAGCATCACTCCTGATAGGAGACGTTTCAGCAGCGTCGGCTTGGGGCTCCCCAAACCCGGATACACCTGCGCTTCCCCTCCCAACCATTGTGTTTCTTCCCAATTGTCTTCGCTACACATCCTAATCTTCCCTTTCAAGACAAGCGACGGGACAATTCAGCAACACCTGTCGCACAGGAAGAACCTGCCGCTCATTCTGCGTTACGGTACTGAGTCTCTCGCCGGTGAAAATATTGCGAAACCGTGTCCCCTCCCGCCAGGCAGGAACAGCCACACTCGTATCATGCCACACCGCCTCTCCCAGAGGCGGAGTCATCGGATCCGTTACCAATCTGGTTACCAGTCGCGGAACGATAGTCAGGACGGTTCCGTCACCATGAAGACGCGCGAAGCTGAACAGATGCGCCCCCTTCGTCCCTGCACAGTCGAGCTTCACATATTCTCCCGCGTGAAAGACCATCGGATGGGCCCGACGATATCGTAAGGACTCCGCCATAATATATAACTTGATCCGTCCGTCCGCACGCCGTGCGACAAGATCTCGGACCAACGCAAGGCGATCGGCTTCGGTCACCGACGCCTTGTCTAGGTCTTCCAATACTCGCTGTCGCTCGGCAAAGTCCACCGGCCTCCGATTGTCCGGATCCACGAGGCTCAAGTCCCAGTACTCCGAACCCTGATAGCAATCAGGTACTCCCGGCGCCGTCATTTTGATCAACAATTGCGACAGGGAATTATAGAGTCCGTAGGCGGCCACCCACGATTGAAACGGAAGAAAATCATCCAGGAAGGACTTCGCCCGTGATCGATCCAAGGCCTTGGCGACAAAACAGCGCACCGCCTCTTCATATTCGGCATTGGGACTGATCCAACTGGTATGTTCCTTCGCTTCTTTGACCGCTTTGTTCATATAGCGTTGGATACGATCGACGAACACGGCATACTGTTTTGTATCCATGTCCTCGAACGGCCAGGCTCCCACCAATGTCTGATACAGCAGATATTCCTCGTTCGGGGTCGGAAACAACTCTCCGGCCAGCGCGGTTTTGAGGCCCCGATTCGCTTTTCCCCAACGTGTCGCATGCTCTTTCCATTCTTTCGGCACTTCGGATAGGACGTTGAGCCGTGCCCTGACATCTTCACCTCGTTTCGTGTCATGTGTCGATGTGGTAGACAGGGAGCCGGGCCAATGTTGCTGCCTGCTCCTCAATTGATCGTGCATAAGCGACGGCGTGATGCCGAATTGCCTGGGATCGGACCCCACTTCATTCAAGGAAATAAACCGGTTATAGCGGTAGAAGGCCGTATCCTCGATGCCCTTGGCCGTCACGGGACTTGTCGTCTGCTGAAACTTCGTCACGAACTTGAGGCGTTCCTCTTGTACAGGGTCGTCAGGTTTCAACGGTGTGAGGAGAAGATCACGGACAAAATCAAAAACCAGGCCGCTGACGGCAGGGTTCCGCCGTTTGGCCTTGCTCACGGCTTCCCATATAAAACTGCGATCCCTTGCCGGCGCACCGTCTCCGCCGCCTGAGATATAGGTCCGATAGACCGGAAAACAGGCGATGATTTCTTCAATGGCATGCGTCAAGCTGTTGAGCGTAAAGTCCCGCGATCTGCGATCCCGCTCGGACAAGCGATTCAGTTGATGCCCCAGCACTTTCAATTCGCTGGCCATTGCCGTCTGCATGATCAATTGCTTACAGTGATAGGTCAACTGCTCGAACGACTCATGCTCTCCGATGAATCGCGCATAGATCGTATCGAATACCCGTTCGTTCGCACGGTCCACAAAGAGCTCATTGACCGAAGCCAGAAAATCATAACCGGTTGATCCAAAGACCGCCCAGGTCTTCGGCAATTCTTCACTCACGCCGAGAATCTTTTCGACCACGACATAGATCGGACGCTCCGCCGCCTGTTCCGCAACCGACAGTTCCATATTCGCCCAGACACGCAACTTGTCCGCGTAATCCGCCGGATCATACAGGCCATCGACATGATCGATCCGAAGCCCGGTCACGGCACCCCGCTTCACCAGTTGAAACAACAAGCGATGCGTCTCATTGAATACGGCCGGGTCTTCCATACGTATCGCCGCCAACTCGTTGATATCGAAAAACCGGCGATAGTTGATTTCCTCGGCTGCCACTCGCCAATACGCCAACCGATAGGCTTGATCGTTGAGGATATCGTCCAACACATCGAAACTTCGTGAATCGCCCTTGACTCCGTTAATCACCCGTACCTTTTCTTGGCTTAACGACCGGATCGTCATGCTGCACTCGACCAGGGTGTTGAGACGGAGCCTGATGATTTCCTTTTCCCGGTAACGCTCGGCCACTTGCTCCGGTTCTTTGTTCAGACGAGACGGTAAATGCTTGATGGCTGTAATGATGCTCTGCAGCTCCATGACATGGGGATCGCCTGTCCCCAACTCTCCGATCAACGTCGGCAATCGATGTCCAAGAATCAGTGCCG
>JAOUPN010000364.1 GCA_029879905.1 Nitrospira sp.
ACCTCAACTTGGACCTATTGGTTACACGAAGGCGGGCAGCGGGGAATAGACGACAGGGTGCCCGATCAACTCTTCCAACCAACCCGCCATGTCTTCTTCACGAAGAGGCGCCCGGTTGAGCCGGGCCTCGATCTGAAATCGCCCGTTATCGCCGACGATACCGATGATGGCAGACGCCTCCTCTCCATCCGGCAACAGATCCTGCGTGGAAAACTCACAGAGCGTGGCATACAGCCGTCCATCCGGCTGAATGGTCTTCAGAATTTCCGGCAGCTCATCCAGCGGACAATGCACGGAACAGCGGTAGGCCAATCGACCGGCAGGCTCGATTGCCTGGAATTCAAGCAACGCCGGTTCGGCAAATCCGGTCAAGTAGGCACGAACACCGGCCGGCGCCGGTCCGTACGTGGCCGCAAGGGTGCTCGCCGGCACCAGAAATTCATACGGATCCGTGGTGTTGTATTCAAACTGGCACGGGCCGAATACGTCCGGCCACGAGCAAAAAAACAGGGTGGAGGGATCGTGCGGCTTGAGTACGACCGCACCCTTCTCAATCGTGGTCTCTACCGGCAGCTCCAATACCCCGATGGCATCCAGAAATGCACTCCGACGCTCGTCCAACCATTGTGCTCGTCTCTCATCCTCTCGTCTCTCGCCGGGTGTCACCACCTCACATGTCTGTAAGCGGATGCGCATACAGGAATGCGTGTGCCGGAATCCGAGCCAAAACATGCCTTTTTGATCATGTAACTTCAGCCGTTCTCGAATCAGCCAGGGATGGCTCACCGAGCAATAGGCGCTCACATTCTGATGCCGACGATACAGGGTGTGATACGCTCCGGCCAACAAGAAGAAATCGCCTCGCCAATTCTCTCGCACATGAACCAAGGTGACGTCTTCCGTCGTCCATGGATCAAGTCGATCAAAGTCTGCGGGTGACTCGACGGTCCACTCTTCGACATAGCAAATGACATCATTGACCGGGGCTGCCGGCTTCAAGCCGCGCAGCCGTAACCGGTCTCCGACATCCAAGATCTGACCGAAGGTCAGCGGCGCCGTCGTTTCCCATCGCCGTTCACGCACAACAGGCAATTCCTTAGGCTGAAAACGCCACTTAGATCAAACACCCAGTTCTGTCAACTCTCACGCGCTCAACCTGAACCTTAGCCTCAACCTTCGCCGGGGTTATCGAACAGGCTTTAATGACTTGGCCGTAATTTTCGTATCGGCAAGCAATCGCTCGATTCCGTCGTTTAAGATCTCCGACAAGAGATCCCGCACATCCTCTTCGTCGAACCAGAACACCGTCCTGTTCCGGGCGTTTTCGATGTTGCGCGTGGTGGTACTGCCGTCTGCCAGATTTTTCGCTTGAATTCGAATCCGGTTCTTGGCGTCGATGACCGTCGAAAATGCACGACTCTTCGCATTGGCGGAAAACTCTTCCACTACTCCGCTGATCACGATGTCCGCATCAGCAGCCGACCCGGCCCGCCCGATGCTCACGTCCCAGGCCCGGCCATTCCACCCTCGCGATTTCAGACGGTTGACCAATGCTTGGGCAATCACATCGACCGGCTTTCCTCCGGCCACATCGAAAAGAGTGACGCCGCCCCCAAGATGACTGCGGGCTCCGACATGGGTCTGATTGACACGGCGATCTTCAAACGGCTCTATCACGATTTTCACCGGCTCCACACGGGTCGTCGGCGCCGCAGGTTGCTTCAGCGACAAATTCAGATGTCGAAGTTCACCTGTTCCTGCACATCCGACAACGGATGTCGCAAATAGGACCAACCCCCACACCAGCGATAATTGCGCGAATGATCGTTTCACAGGCCCCTCCTTGTTCGTACCAACCGCACATGGACGATTGTGCAGTCTACCCAACTTGGAGATTGGAGACAATCGGTCTGTAGGTTCGTGCGGTACGGTCGGAGCCGCCGTACGGATACGGAGGACGCGTCTACGGCGTGATAAGCGGGAGCATCGTCCGCATGGTGTCACAACTCAGTTGGGCGATATGTCCTGCCTGAATCCGAGGGTCCGTCAACGGGACGCAACGGAGGACTTTCAAGAACGACCGTTCCGCCAATACCGCCGCGAGTCGAGCCTTCCGATCATGCGTGATCGGCAATGTGTAGCCCTCTCCCCGTTTCCATTCCCACAGGGTCGGCGCCAACGACAGCTCAAGATCATTGCCGGCCAATTGGTGGAACCGATCGACAAAATGCTTTTTATACCGCTTGATCTCGTGGCCTTCGAGCAATAAGGCCCACACGACATGGTGCCCCCACCAGAACAGCGTGCGCAGGGTGAATTTGTTCCGCCCGTCAAAGCACTTAGGAAAGTCGAGATATTGATAGGGGAAGGCCTCGAGATGCTCGCCTTTTACCAACTGCCAGGATTCCGGATTGAAGCCCTGCGGCGCCACGAATGACTTGCCCGCCAGTTCCTCCTTCAGTGCCTGATGCGTGGCCTCCAACTGAGACTTGACCTTTGCCGAAATGACGGCTTTCTTGCGGAAAAACTGCGCATCCGAGACCAGCGCAATTTCTTCATTCGTCAATGTCATGGGAGAGGTCATCACCATAGAACGCACCGCCGATTGAAGAGATCATCATGCCGTCGACCCGCCGATAGGGGCATCTTATTTTTGATGTGTTTCAAACGCAGAAACGTGCAGGGTGTAGCGGCGCCGGCAATCCGCACAACGGAGCACGACAAGGTCCTGAAAGACATCCATCTCACGAAGACTGACCGATGCCCGATGGGCTGTGATACAGGCATCAAGCAACAAATCCCCTGCCGTTCCCTCATCGCCGTCATGACCATGCCCCTCGCGTTGAGTCGGGGAATCTTGCGGAACGACTATGCCGACACGCAAATAATGAGCCGATTTACAAGACGTACAGGACAAGACTACCGTGCCATGTTCTCCTATGCGCTTGACCGTTACACAGAGGGGATGGACCGACCAGCACTGCTGAAGAAACGCTCCGCTGCGAACAATCTGGGCCATGACCGTTTCTCCCTTTATCGGCTCGACCGGAGGACAGGAAACTCACCGTATCCATATACAAGATTCGGCATGAATGAGAGGACCAGGTTGAGTCACAGCTGGAATTGCAGAAGACTCTGGATTCACCTCGACCTTAGCCTCAACCTTAACCTCCAGAAAGTGCGAGGGCCGCATCACATCAGAATTTCCACCACGCCAGCATAGACACCCAACCGACCCCATACGGAATAAGACAGGAATAGAAGACCACTGTCTTCGCTCGCCCCGCGTGAGTATCGATCGAAAGCTGCTCCTTATACACAAACTCGTAGGCCAGAATGAGTACCGTACACGTCAAGACAACGACACGGCTCGTCTGAGGCCACGAATACTGGCCGCCGATGACGAAATTGGCCGTAAAGAATCCGCTGACGAACAGGACCAATGGAGCCAACACCCATCGGACGACTTCAGCAAATACCGGAGAGCGATGAGAACGAATCTGGAGAGGACCGGTTCGCCGATTAGGGCTCATGACCCCACGGCTGCAGGAATGTCGGGAGTTCCCGACGACGGCGGAGCAGCAATGCCCTCTTGTACCGCTCGGCAGGCCTTGCACACACGAGGCCGTGCTTTCAAAAAGGAAACTTTCCCACTGGCCAAACAACTGTAGTGAACGAACTCATCACACACCGTGCACCGAGACCACCCGCCGCGAAGCAGCGTCGTGTCCCGATACAAACCCTGCTTGCAGACTTTGCATTGCCGCGGCTCGACTCCGAGCAGCATCGGCTCCCATTCACCACCGGCTTTTCGAATACTC
>JAOUPN010000365.1 GCA_029879905.1 Nitrospira sp.
GCCACGAGCGCACCTTGCAGTGGCTGCTGGAGCGGTATCAGCAGGTGCATTTCCGGGACTATATGGCCATACAAGTCAGTCCTTTCTGCGGAACAACGGCCTTTCTCGAACGTATGGGAGATGCCTTCCCCGACCTCCTGGCCGGCAAGCGACTGGTGCAGGGGTACGACGTCAGCGGCCCCCTCAATCCGGACACCTGCATCGCCGTGGATCGTGATCTCACAGATCCGACGTGGCGTGGGCTCTTTCATCGCGCGCTGGTGGAGAATCGCCGATTCCAACGCGGTCTGTTCGACGGCACAGACATCACTGGGCATCACAACGATGGCCATGCCGAGCAGCCCCTGATGGTTCGTCTGAAGGATATTTCGTTCGAGACGACTCCCTTTACAGTGGCCGATATCCGTCAACTCAGTCGGCGACGGCTCACCGGCAGAGACGCTGATCTCTTCGACTATGGCCTTGCCCTCCTGAAAACCTCCGCCTCACTGGTGTATACGATCCAACTGGCGACGGCTGAACAGCTGGCCGTTGCGACTGACTCGCGCGCCCATTTCACATTACTCACTCGGCTGATAGAACGAATGGGGGTCACGATCGAGAATAGGTTGGTCGAACAAGGCATGTCTTAACCATGACTCTCAGGTCTACTAGACCCTCCGCCCATACCTGCCCCATCAACACCCCAAACAATTCCGGATGTCACTGAAGACCTTGAGACCGGCAGCAGCAGCGGATCGGGGAGAAGCCGGGATCACGGAATAGTCGATCAGATCAGAGCAAATGACGCCGTGTACTTCTGATTTTGGTCAGATACCGATGGTCGTTCACCGGCCAAGAGCGGACGTCCGACGCCAAGATTGCACCGCCCCAAAGCGGTCATCAGCCCTGTCGCCTGAACAGGCCCGGTACCCGGCGAGCGCAGCGAATGAGGAGTACCTGACGGGAAACTGCGGAAAGAATTGCTCATACGGGATTGATACTCAGGTGGCAAAGCGGTGCTGAATGGGAGTTTCCACAAAACCTGCCCGCAAAGTGTCGCAGGAGAAATCGCTGTCCGGACGGACGGGACAACATCTGTAAGATTGTAAGGCCTTCATTTTGAGGTTGACGGAGTTGCGTCGGACACAGGGACGTGAGGACCTACTGTCGTATTACATGACCTGACATCATTGCCCGGGTTCAATCCGTCAACCAGGCGTCACAGATAACCACACCGTCGGCGCGGACGGGACAAAGGTGGGTTCAACAGAACAGACGAATGTCCCCCCTCTCTTTTTCGGTGCATTATTCAACCTTGCTTAGGACGGAACGCTAATTCTTCTGGCCGTTCACAAGTCATGTGGTAGGCTTGGCAAAGCTGGCATTAGGACTCATTGACAATTCCATAAATGTAACCTGGGGCATGCGATGGGTTCGCGTATCGCCGTATTGATGATGGTATGTCTCCTCTCCTTCTCGTGCTTGGGCTTTTCAACGCGCACAGAACGATGGAGCGAGGATGTGGTTCTTCAGGATGGAATGTTAATTACGGTTGAGCGAGAAGTCGACTACACGTTTCGAGTGGCATCGGGTGACTCGGGCAGTGGCTTTCAGTTATTTAAAACTTGGCCAGATAGGTTCTGGATCAAATTCAGCCATCCAGACACCAAGGAAACGATCAAGTGGCAAGGAGAGCAATTTTTCAAACCTGTACTTCTCGACGTGGTAAAAGGGGTCCCCTACCTTGTTGTAGTCGGACGGCCAACCAAAGACACGGAGAGCACCTATGGATGCCCAGAACTTCCCTATATCTATCTTCAGTATGACAATTCTGGAATCTTTGGCAAATGGAGGCCAATACCGTTGGAACAGGCGCCAGACGCTTTGCGGAAAGCAAACCTGTCTCCGAACTATGACATTGTGATGGGGAAAAGGCACTTGTCGGCTGATGACGTGCAACATAATATTACGCTGGCAGAAGGATCTTCTGCTCGATACGTTCAACGAGAAATCCCTCGAAGTTATGAAGAGTGGCGTAACCAGCACAAGAACAGCTATCGCAATGAACGACGAAAGAATGACTGTCGTCCACCACGTTCACCCCTCCCTCCAGTTGTCTTACCAGCTGCGATAGAAGTCTCTTTGGAACGACTTGACTCTCTGGAATACCCATCAATTCGCGTCGTCCGACAGGACGACTGGACGCAGTTAACTTATGACCGAACGCGTGAGGAAGCTTGTAAGCAGATGTTTCGGCCAGCGGATCCCAATGACTATCTGATGGGGGAGCGCTTTGTTTATGACAGCACAACAACGAAGAGAGTTCCCTATTCTGAGAACTCCCAACGTCAGATGGGGGTCAGGCAAGTTTGTGACGATCACATCTGGTTCATCACGCATCTGGAAGAACGAGGCAAGATGATCATCACAAAATTCACCATTGCGGGTGACCTCGTCTATCGAATTAGTTTTTATCAACCAGAGAAGATTCAGGGAATGGTTGGATACATTGCAATTCCAAGCCTGAAATCAGAAGCTGGTTTTCTGTATTTTGATTGGCACGACTTCCAAAACCTCAACCAGCAATGGCGCATCAAGCGCATTTTGCAACTGCGAGTGCAGGAACCGTCCTCGTCGAATAATGAAGCCATGGAGTGATGAGAGCGCGATCGGTGCGATCACATGTATGATTGTAGCAGCTGTTTCTGAGCTAGCGCCCTGCTCTGAAATATGTTGAAGAAGCTGAACATTTGAAGTTGGTACTAATCAACAGTTCGCCTCCATAATTTACGATGCGAACTTCTAGGGCAGGATACTGGCAGGGTGTCGTAATTATGAATGTTGTTAAGCCGATAGCATTGTTCCTACTCGTGTCACTTTCCGGCTGTTGGATCAATTCTAATAAATCCCACAATAAGATAATCGAAATGGAGCAGCAGCAGGCAATGGAGTTCATTAAGCGAAATGAAAACGTTATTCGGGAAGTTGGCGGTATCAAAGATGTGAGTCCTCACCTATTCCGGATGAGACACCGTGAGGCACTTCCTTTCATGTACGTCTTCTCTGTTTATGGAGTCAAAACATCTACTTCCGCTGTAGTGAATGTTTCAAGATCTTCAGGTAATGCCCAATTCACTTTAGCGTGCCTAGGAGATTTTCCACCTCCGCAGGATGCCTTTCAAGACCGGTATGAGTGCAAACATTGAGGATGAAGAGGCAGTTAAGGAGCGGACGCGGATTCATACAATAAGTGCAATTTCTTATACTCGGTGACTGGGCTAGGATGAGGACAGTCCGCCTATTCATTCGACGAAAGGCATTGCCCGATGACCCACTACCAACATCTGAGCCAGGAAGAACGCTTCTATATTCATCAGGCCGTGCGCGACGGCAAACGGAATGTGGAGATTGCCCACGCGCTGGGACGCCATCCCTCGACGATCAGCCGAGAGAAGCGGCGGAACATGTGGCCCAGCGCCCATCTGTACACCTATGAGTGGGCGAAGTATTTCCACCGTCAGCGGCAACGCCGGGCGAATACGCGTAAGCATCGCAAGTTGACTGGACGGACTGCGGCCCTCATGGTGGCGCTGCTCAAGCGGTATTTGAGCCCGGAGCAAATCAGCGCCTATCTCAAGACGCACCACACCATCTCTCTCAGCCATGAAACCATCTATCGGTTCATCGACGTCCACCGACACACCCATGGAGGCTTGCGCCGCTACTTACGCCATGGCGGGAAGCGGCGGCGCAAGCGATACGGGTCGGGAGCGCGGGCCTCGCGGATTCCCAATCGCACGCCGATTGAGGCTCGCCC
>JAOUPN010000366.1 GCA_029879905.1 Nitrospira sp.
TCGCCTCAAACACAATATTCAGCGTCTTTTTAGGCTTACCTGTCTTGGCGTTGATACCGAGAACCTCTTGCACCGACACCGTGGATGCCACTTCAACATCAGGGCTAGGCGGAGGGACCTGAGAGGTTGTGCGTTTCTTCGCGCGCTTCGCATTCGTGGGATCCGGGATCAGCTGAATGATGGGATCCGCCGCGAATTCATTACGAAGTTGCCGGGCAATCGCCCCCTTCGGCTTTTCCGCCTTCCGTGTTTTGGTATCCAGAACAGGAGGGGCTAAATTCACAAAGATCGGATCAGCCGAATCGCGCTTCGGCACGACAACGGCCATGTCGCTCGGCTCTTCTTGAGTGACCTCAGTCGTGTCCTCGGCGACAGGACTCTCGTCCACGGGAGGCGCATCGGTATTTCCCGCGACCGTGATCGGTTGCCCGACGCCGCAGGAGGATAGGACAACGGACAGCACGAGAGTGAAGCAGGCAAACCAGACGGCGCTCACATGATGAGACAAGCGATACATGAGATGCCTCCTTCTTTCTCTTTCGGACTACCGGCAAGAAACCGCCATACACATAGGCCCACGGTATGGCACATATAACGACTAGACAAGTGTAGCAACCACCCTAGTCCTGTCAAATTCACGCAAAATCACTGGATTTAATAGGCACCCGGACATGGTCTCCGCTCCATTCCCTTGGTATGATGACCATAGAGTCTTTGACCTTCATCCGTAGGAAGCCACAGTTCATTATCTATGAGGCTCCATGGAGGAAAACAGCCCATGAACCGCCGATATGTCACGATAGGCGTTGTCTTTCTCTCCTGTTGGGGGATCGGCTTCAGCTCGACACCGTCATCCGCGCAGGCCGAAACCTATGTAGCAGGACTCGGTGGGATGAACTTTGCCGATCGTATCAACAGTATCGGAGGAACGGGTCTCCAAGCCGGCGCTCAAGGTCCTTTCGTCGATTTTGACCTCAAAAACTCAATAACCTATGGAGGCAAGGCGGGCTATTTCCCAAGACATCGTTGGTTCGGGATTGAGGGCGAAGTGCTTCACACGACCCCTCACATAAAGAGTTTGCCGCAGACCGCGACGTTAGATGAAGTCCCCGGCATTCATTTCCGGCTGACGACGATCGGCGCCAACGTGATTGCGCGGTATCCTGGGCGTACCTTCCAACCTTACATTGGTGCCGGAATAGCAGTGGGGATTGCACACATCGGAAATAGCGCTGCCGTACGGAGCGACACTGATGTGACCGCAGTGTGGAATGTATCGGCCGGTATACGCGCATTTGTTACGCCGAAGATCGCCGTCTTCTCTGAGTACAAGCATACGGGAGCCTCTCTGCGATTCGATCGGGCTTTCGGACCTGACGGCGGTTTTGCAGGGAACTATAGAGCACAGCATGTCTTAGTTGGCCTGTCCTATCACTTCTAGGAAAGGAGAGGACTCATGTTTCGCAGGATCGTCATCGTGCTCTTACTCATCGGCATACCGGCATTGACTTCCTGTGCGGAATCTTTTCACCAAATTCAGCGGGAGACGGGCGCTCTCGGCATACCGCCTGATCTGGAAGAACAGGTCGATACGAATGTGAGTTTTGCGGACTTGCAGACTCATGCCGATAACTATGTCGGACGAATTGTCGCAGTCGGTGGGATCGTACTGGCGGCCAAACGGACCAAAGAACGGACAGAAATCGAAATCCTTCAACTACCGAGTAAGGGAGGCGAGATCTCGACGACGGAACGCTTTCGCTCCGAAGGGCGTTTTTTCGCCGTCCGTAGGGAATTTCTTGACCCGGCGACAGTACCTGCCGGCACACCGGTCACGGTCATCGGCGCCGTAGCCGGTTCGACCACGAGACTGCTCGATGAAAGCGAATATCTCTATCCTATCCTTGAGATCAAACACCTCATCGATTGGAACACCGTACCCTCACAGGAGTCGAGCGCACCGCCCGGCACATTTTTTTATGGATCGTTCTACCACCCATTCGGCTACTGGGGCGTTCCCTACGGCTACTATCCTTATCGGGGAAGATCGTATCCCCGTTTCATCCAGCCACGGCCCATGTCGCCACCTCGTCCGCCGGTACACGTTCACCCACGATTGAGGCGAAGGTAATGACACATGGGATACAACGGTGATCAAATGAGGCGACTCCTTTCCCGCCGAGAAATAGTCAGACTATTCGGTGCGACCGGTGCGGTTTTATTGACGGGAGGAGTCCTTACTCCTGGTCGAGCCGTCCCCGCCGCACAACAACCCCCTTGCATTGTCCGCCCGAAGCAAATGGAAGGGCCGTACTTTATCGACGAACAGTTACACCGTTCCGACATTCGCCCGGACCCGTCTACGGGCCGTGTCACACCGGGGATTCCGCTGACGCTGACTCTTCGTGTGATGAGTGTCCGCACCGGTGATTGTCGTCCGCTTTCAGGAACCGCTGTAGATATCTGGCACTGTGACGCCATGGGTTTTTACTCCGATGTGCAGGACCCGTGGTTCAATACCAAGGGGCGGAAGTTTCTACGTGGGTATCAGGTCACCGACACCAACGGTGAAGTACGGTTTGTCACGATTTATCCGGGCTGGTATCCTGGCAGGACGGTACATATTCATATCAAGATTCGCACCGCGCCCCTGCAGGATCGGGGCTTTGACTTCACGTCGCAGCTCTACTTCGACGATGCGCTGACGGATCACGTTCATGCCAATCCACCGTATGCATCACGCGGCCTCCGCACCGTGCGCAACCGACATGACTGGATCTTCCGGCAGGGCGGCGATCGGCTCATGCTTGATCCGACTCCGAATGCAGGAGGATATGCCGCCGTATGCTCGCTGGGCCTCAATCTTCCATAAAACAAAAGGAACCAGCCGTGCGCAAAGCAAAAATCATCTGTACGATCGGCCCCGCCACTGATTCACCGTCGATGCTTGAACGGCTCATCGAGTACGGCATGGATGCGGCCAGACTCAACTTTTCACATGGCACCCACGAGTCCCACGCCGCGGCGATCGAGGCAATTCGCCGGGCCGCAGAGAGCCGCCGCGCCGCCGTCTCCGTCATCCAAGACCTGCAAGGCCCGAGAATACGGATCGGATCCATCGCGGCCGCCGGCATCAACGTCGAGGTCGGCCAATCGATCCGATTGCTGGCTACGACGCCCGATGCCGAGAGACAACCCGTCACACACACCGCCGCAGCATCTCATATGCCTTGCCCGGACATTCCCGTCACCTATCCGCAGTTCGCATCACAGATGCGGCCCGGAGCACGAATTCTCATCAACGACGGATTGATTGAACTGCGAGCGGATCGTATTCACGAGATGTCCGTCGAATGCACCGTCGTAACCGGAGGACGGATCCTTACCCGCAAGGGAATCAATCTCCCAGGCACCCCTATCGGCACACCGACCTGTACGGAGAAAGACCGGGCGGACATTCGCTTCGGCGTGTCCCATGGCGTGGACTACATCGCGCTGTCGTTCGTGAGGGGACCGGAAGACGTGGCGACGGCACGAGCCTTCGTTACCGAACTGGGCGGACAGCAGGGCATCATCGCCAAAATCGAAAGAGCGGAAGCCGTATCCGCCCTAGACGCCATCCTGGAAGAAGCCGACGGAGTGATGATCGCGCGAGGCGATCTCGGCGTCGAGATGGGACCGGAAACCGTACCGATTCTGCAGAAACGCATCATCGCCTCGGCCAATCGTCGCCGTCGCATCGTCATCACGGCGACACAGATGCTGG
>JAOUPN010000077.1 GCA_029879905.1 Nitrospira sp.
TGAACGTCTGTTGGGTCATGCCGTCCCACTTGCCTCGGGGACTGTCGGCCAAGAGCAGGGGGGACATCTGAACGCCGGGGGACCGCATCGATCCGCTCGAAGGTTGCCCGGGAGACCCAATGGCGTTGTCGGACGCCGCCCACGGCGTGAAGTGGCTCAGTCGACGCACCCCGGTCGTACGGAGCGTCGTCGGGAAGCGTGTGAAAACTGAAAAGAATTCGTGATAACGGTCTCGTGCGGTATAGTAGGCCTCACGAGATCGTCATCGCATGAAAAGTCCCTATCAGCGACCAGTCGTCATTAATCATTTCCGCCGCCATCCTAGGGTTCGTACCCGTGTGCCATTCAGTTGTTCGCTTTCCCGTGTGGACTCACTGGACAGACGATGGTTTGCGAAGCACGGCGAAGGTGTCGGTGTCGTGTACGATGTATCGTTGCGCGGAATTCGTGTCTGTACTGAGGCGGTGATCAAGCCGGGTGATTTGGTCGCGTTGACGTTGCGATTGCCCAAGCAGGTAAAGCCGGCGACAATCGCGGTGGCGATTGTCCGGTGGGCAAAGGATCAGGTGTATGGGTTGGCATTTCGCAGGCTTTCTCAATCCTCGTTGAACCGATTGAGTAAATACATGACTGTGATGACTATGGGTGTGGGAAAGAACGAGAGGAGGCAATATGGAACAGACAGGAAGTTCGCAAACAGATGAGCGACGGTTTACCCATCTGCGCCGTCATCCGCGTGTTCGTATTTTGGCTCCGTTCCCATGCTCGTTTGCTCTTGTCCATCTGAATCGGCGGTTGGTCGAAGAGTGCGAAGATCTCGGGGTTGTCTATGATGTGTCAACGAAGGGGGCCAGGATGATGACCGAGGCGGTCATCTCTCCTGGAGACCGGATCGAAATTCGTTTGCGGTTACCGTACCATATGTCGCCGACCGTCATTGAACATGCGACGGTCAGGTGGGGTAGGGCTCATACATATGGGGTCGAATTCGAAGGAGTGTCGCTTGTGGCTGATTCACGTCTGCAGAAATTCATGGCCCGTACCTCACATCCTGTCGTTGCTCAAGCCAGCTGACTCAATCTTCCGGCACCTCCGAGGAATTCGTCTGTTGATTCAGGCGGATTCCATCGGACGGTAGCCACAGCCGCTACGGTTACGTTCATTTTCCCGGCAATACACATCATCCAGTGATCGTCACCTGCTCTCCGACGGAACACATTCGGACTGCAATATGTGCTGCCGGATGGGTGTGGTATTTGTCTCGGCTCACGACAGCCATGGCTGTCGAACGATCTGATCTGTCTCCATCAGGACAAAGAACCGTGTGCGGTCATAGCTGAAGGCTGTGGCATGTATGGAGGGAGGGTACGAGGGGGAAAGGGTTCTATCTGATCCCTTTCCCCTGATGTCGATCTACTTGATGGCGACGGCTTTGACTTCTTTGTACACCGTGTGGCCCTGAAGGACCTTTTGAATACCGTCCTGAAGCAGCGTGGTCATGCCTTCGTCAATCGCTGCTTTCAGCATGTCCTCCGTGCGGGCTTTCTGTTGGATCATCCGTTTCATGTGATCGGTGCCGATCAGCAGTTCGTGTAAGGCGATGCGTCCTTTGAATCCGCTTCGGTTACAGACTTCGCACCCTTTCCCGCGCGCCAATCGAAACGAGTCTCCTTGTTTAATGCCGAGCTTGTCCCAATATTCCGGTCCATATCCTGCTCGGAGTTCTTCATATTCATCAGGCGTCCCGACATATTGCTCTTTGCAATCTTTGCAGATACGTCGGGCCAGACGCTGTGCGAGCACTCCAAGCATTGCATCGGCAAAGCTGAAGGGGTCGCAGCCCATATCCAGTAGTCGTGTGACGGTTTCAACGGCACTGTTGGTGTGTAACGTGCTTAACACCAGGTGGCCGGTGAGTGAAGCTTCGATACCGGTGTCGGCTGTTTCTTTGTCTCTCATTTCACCGACCATGATGACATCGGGGTCGGCCCGAAGAAAGGCACGCATCGCGGCCGCGAAAGTGAACCCGATCTTCGGCTGGACTTGGACCTGTCGAAGCCCGAATTGTGTGATTTCGACCGGATCTTCTGCTGTCCATATCTTGATATCGGGAGTGTTGATATTACCCAGGACCGAGTGAAGCGTGGTCGTTTTTCCTGACCCGGTCGGGCCCACACAGAGAATGATGCCATAGGGTTTTTCGGAAATCTCCTTGAGTAAATTAAGGTTTCGATCAGAAAACCCCATTTTTTCGAGCGGGAGCGGCTCGCTGGCCGCGAGGATGCGCATCACCACATCTTCGTTATGGCCGGTCGTGGGAATCGTTGCGACACGTAGTTCAATTTCTTTGGTATTCGACAGTTTAAATTTGATTTTGCCGTCCTGCGGCTTGCGGCGTTCGGCGATATCCAGGCTCGCCATGATCTTGAGTCGGGACACAATTGCGCGCCGATAGCTGGGCGGGATCTTCATGTATTCGTAACATTCTCCGTCTACCCGAAATCGCACCACCGTATCTCGTTTTTCTCCATATGGCTCGATATGGATATCCGAAGTGTTTTGTCGATAGGCGTCGGCGATGATCTGGTTCCCTAGACGGACGATGGCACTGTCGTTTTCGTCCAGCCCTCCACCGGCCGAGGCCTCCTCCATGGCTTCGGCTTGCGCTTCAGTAACGAGTTCTCCAAGAATGTCGGAAACATTTTCATCGAGTTTTCGGCTGTTTCCGTCTCCCTGGCCGCTTGTGAGAAATTGTGCGATATCGCGTCGCAAGCTGACGGCAAAGCGAATGTTGAGCCCGGGGAATGTTCGTTTGATGTCCTGGACACGATCCAGATTGCCGGGGTCATCGGTCAAGATTTCAATAGAGGTTCGGTCCCGCCGGAGCGGCATCCAATGATTTTTCTTCAGGTAGTCGACATTCAGGTTTTTGAGCAGCTCGATGTCGACGATTGTGCGTTCACTGTATTCGATATAGGGACATTTGTAGAACTGGGCCAGAGACTTGCCGAGGTCAAGTTTGGTCACCTTGTGTTTCTCGATGAGGATGCTTTCAAGGTCGCTGACACCTTTGCGTGCTTCATGAATGGCACCGTCGATGTCTTTTTGTGTGATGCGGTTGTTGCTGATGAGGAGGTCGAACCTGGTGGGGTTTTTTTTGACGGCAGTCTTTAAGTTGTAAAAGGCGATGCCAAGGGCTTTGGCCAGTTCGGCGACGGATTCCTCGTCTTTGCGTGTGAATCGAGGACCGGTTTTTTTGTTGAGGAGCTGAAGTACACCCATCAGGTACTTATTGTCTGCGACGATGGGATAGGTCAGGACTTGCTTGGTCTTGAATCCGGTTCGTTTGTCGGCTGAGGTGTCATGGAGGAGCGCCGGGTGAATACTCCGCAGCTCCGTAGCGTTATATGCATCAACAATATTAACGGGACGAAGGTATTTTGCACAGAAGCCTGCTAGGCTCTGTTCAGAGATCGGAATGCGGATCTCTTCGACCGTGTCGACGTGGGGAATTTTGGAGAAGATTTCCTTTTTGTCCGAGTCGAACGCATAGAGCGTCAAATCTTGTGCATCGAACAGACTCAGAATGTCATGGTGGAGATCTAGAATGATCTGGTCAAGGTTTGTCGCCGCTTGAATTTGGGCGATGATTTGCTTGACGTGTTCGCTATGCTCGACCTTCATCTGCAATTCCTGAAGGCCCTGAGTGACAGGCTTGACGTTCATTCCGGTGGTACTCCTTGGATCGCGCTGTCTTTATTGGGTAACGCTACACATTCGATGAAAAGATCACCGTGGAAGTCTCGGTGTAAAAGAATCGAATCTCAGTCTAGCGCAAGGAAGCGTGAAGGCAAGCAAAAGCTGATTTCTTCCGGGAAGGCAGAAAGGATATAAATAAAAAATGCAAAGAAATATACGATGTTACGGGATAGAGGTGGGAGATGTGGAGGTTGCGGTATCCGTTTCATCGGATAATGCCCGAAGATGGGAAAGGATATCGGAAGGGGCGATCCGAGATTTGGCTCCGCTCCGTCTGATCTTCACTTCGACGACGCCGTCAGCAAGTCCTTTGTCTCCGACGACAACCTGGAAGGGGGCTCCGATAAGGTCGGCATCGTTAAATTTGACTCCCGCACGGTCGTTGCGATCGTCCCACAAGACGTCAAATCCTCCCGCCAGCAGATCCGCGTAGATGTGGGCGGTTGTTTCGGCGGTTCGGTCTGATTGGCTGACCGGCAAAAGATGGACATGGAATGGGGCGATGGGAAACGGCCAGATAATCCCTTTGTCGTCATGATTCTGTTCGATCGCTGCGGCTGCAGTTCGTCCGACACCGATTCCATAACAGCCCATTACCGCCGGTCGTTCTTTGCCTTGGTCATCCAGAACGGTAGCCTGCATGCTCTTGCTGTACTTTGTTCCCAAGAGAAAAACCTGGCCGACTTCGATGCCTTTAGCGAGTGTGAGCGAGCCGTCTCCGCGGGGGGAGGGATCACCGGACTGAGCATTACGGAGATCTGAGAATTGATGGACGGTAAAATCGCGATCATGGTTTGAATCCAAATAATGTGTATCTGCCTGATTTGCTCCGATCACCATGTTGCGCATCCCTTTGACGGCATGATCCGCAAAGAGACGAACTCCCTGTAAGCCGATCGGTCCTGCAAATCCCACGGGTGCTCCCGTGAGGCGTTCGACGGTCTCTTGATCGGCCAACTGAACCTCTGTGACGCGCAAGAGGCGGGCCAGTTTGACTTCGTTGAGATCGTGATCCCCTCGAATGAGGACGGCAACGGTTTCTTGGTCTGCTCTGTAGAGCAGGGTTTTCACCAGTTGCTGAGGAGTAATGTTCAAAAATCTCGTGACTTCTTCCACTGTTCGGCATTGCGGCGTTGTGATCGGAGTCAGAGGGCGCAGTGGTGTCGTGTCGGTATGGGATGGAGGGAGTAATTCCGCTCGTTCGAGATTCGCCGCATAGGAACCATGATCGGTATAGACCACAGTGGCTTCACCTGTTTCAGCCAAGACCATGAATTCATGCGAGGTGTCGCCACCGATTAATCCGGTATCAGCTTCCACGGCTCGGAAGGTCAGCCCGCATCTGGTAAAGATTCTGGTGTAGGCATCGTACATCTTCTGATAGCTGATTTTCGCGCCGGCTTCGTCGCTGTCGAAGCTGTAGGCGTCTTTCATGATGAATTCACGGCCACGCATCAGTCCGAACCGAGGGCGGATTTCATCGCGAAACTTGGTCTGGATTTGGTAACAGTTGAGCGGCAGCTGTCGGTAGGAACGTACCTCCCGCCGGAACAGATCGGTAATGACCTCTTCATGAGTCGGACCAAGACAGAAGTCTCGCTCATGGCGATCTTTGAAGCGAAGCAGTTCCTTCCCGTAGTACTCCCAGCGACCGGTTTCTTTCCACAGCTCTGCGGGTGATGCAATAGGCATTAACAGTTCTTGCGCGCCGGCCCGATTCATCTCTTCCCGGATGATCTGTTCGATCTTTCTGATGATTCGAAGGCCCAGCGGGAGATAGGTATAGATGCCGGCTGCTGTTTTTCGGATCAGCCCAGAACGCAGCATCAGCCGGTGGCTGACGGTTTCAGCCTCGCCGGGATCTTCCCGCAATGTGGGAATGAGCATTTGAGAGGTTTTCATGGGGAGTTAGCGAGCGAAGATTCGTTCTAAATCGTTCCAGAAAGCAAAGATCATCACGCCGACTAATAAAACCAGTCCCACTTGCTGTGCGACTTCCCGCTGGCGCTCTCCGAGCGGCTTTCGCAAGACGCCTTCGATCATGAAGAAGAGCAAATGTCCGCCGTCAAGAATAGGGATCGGGAGTAGGTTGAGTACACCGAGGTTGATGCTCAAAATCGCGATGAGAAAGATCACGCTCGACGTGCCTTGTGACGCGGCTTCACCGGAAATGTTGGCGATCGTGAGCGGCCCTCCGATATTCTTGCTTGAGATGTCGCCGACGATCATTTTGTAGAGGCCGGTCACGGTAAGTTCGGTCCATCCCCAGGTGGCTTCTACGCCATGGTAGAGCGCTTCAAGCGTATTGTCGGAGCGCATCAATGAGCGGCCGGGTCCTGATATGCCGATTTTGCCGATTTCGAGAGTTTGTCCGTTTACTGTTACGGTCTCAGCTGCCGGGGTGACGGTAAGGGGAACACGTTGTCCGTCGCGTAGGACCTCGACGCGGAGCGGTTGTTCCGGGTGCTCCTTTACCTGCGTGGTCATTTGAGCCCATGTATAAATCGGCTGTCCTTCGATCGATGCGACTCTGTCGCCTGGTTGAAAACCTGCCGCAGATGCAGGGAGGCCGTGCATAACGGATGTCACGAGAGGAGCGGTTTCCTCCACACCGATCGTGTACATCGGTTCTTCGTCTTGTCCGGCTTCTCCCGGGACAGGGGTGGGGGTAACCGTCAATGATTGCAACCGGCCATCCCGGTTGATTTCGAGCTTGAGCGGCTGCCCGTTACTTTTGGCGACTGCGTCAAGCAATTCGCTTTTGGTCGCGATGGCATTTCCGTTGACCTTGACGATTCGGTCTCCGATTTCCATGCCGGCTGTTGCAGCCGGTGAGGTGGGAACCAGAGCCTCGATATCAGCGCTGAGATCATGAAAGGTCGGTACGAACAGCGGGGCGCCTGTTGATAACCATCCGGCAAAGATTAAATACGCCAAGATGAAATTGAAGCCGGGTCCGGCGGCGACGATGAGCATTTTCCCCCACAAGCTCTGGTGGGCGAACGCCCGTCGGCGGTCTTCGGCCGTGGTCGCTTCCTGTTCGTCTTCGCCGAACAGCTTGACATACCCTCCCAATGGGATCGCGGATAAGAGGTATTCTGTTTCACCTGCTTGACGCCCGAATAATTTGGGACCGAACCCGATCGAGAATTTCAGGACTTTTACGCCGACCCACCGAGCTGCGAGAAAATGGCCGAGCTCATGAAAAGCCACGAGAATTCCGAGCACTACAAGGAACCACCAGGCTTTCTGCAATAGCAGCCACAGGGTATCGGGAGACCAATTGAACGCAGAGAGCATTGTGTTTATCCAGTGATTAATGGACCGACGGTTACTCTACCATTCATTCCGCAAAAAACAAAATGATACTAGCAGGATGCTGAAAAATCCCGCCAGCGGCGTTCTCTCAAACCGTGAAAGGCAAAACGTGATGAGAAGAAGATCCAATGCGTAAAGTTCTGAAACCTTTCACGTTTATGTTCCATGTCTTACGGGTCGTAAGACGGTATATAGGGTTGACACCCGTGTTTGTCAAGAATCTGCCGGTCACCGCGAAAACGCATGGACCAGAGAGTCCGCTTTCACTCTTGCCCAACGGTCGGCCTCCAGCGCGTCATCGAGGCTGCTCACATCCCGGCAAGTATGGGCATCCATCGTATTGCGGATCACTTCGGCGATCCCAAGAAATCGAATGCCTCCGTTGAGGAACGCATCGACCGCGATTTCATTGGCGGCATTCAGCACGGCCGGCATGGTGCCTCCTACTCGAAGGGACTCATAGCCGAGGTTGAGGCATGGGAACCGATCATGGTCCGGTTTGCAGAATGTCAATGTGCCGACCTCGGCTAAGTCCAGCGACGGTAAATCGAGCGGCAGCCGTTCCGGGTATCGCATGGCATAGGAAATCGGTGTTCGCATGTCCGGCAACCCCAATTGAGCGATCATCGACCGGTCGGTGTACTCGACCAGCGAGTGAATGATGCTTTCTCGGTGCACGACCACGTCAATGCGGGATTCGCTGATGCTGAATAACCAGCGAGCTTCAACGACTTCCAACCCCTTGTTCATTAAGGTCGCCGAGTCGATCGTGATTTTCGAGCCCATTTTCCAGTTCGGGTGTTGAAGCGCCCGTTCAGGCGTGACGTCCTGGAGTTGTTCTTTTGTCAAGGTCCAAAGGGCGCCGCCGGAAGCCGTCAAGATCAGTCGCCGAACATCTTCAAGTCGGTGACCTTCAAGGGATTGAAAGATGGCGCTGTGCTCACTGTCGACGGGAAAGATTTTGACGCCGTGCTTGCGAGCCTCATCCTGCATGAGTTTTCCCGCCATGACCATCGGCTCTTTATTTGCCAAGGCGATATGTTTCCCGCTACGAATGGCAGCCAGGGTCGGTACAAGGCCGGCGGCTCCCACGATGGCTGAGATGACAAGGTCCGCCCCCGGCATAGCGGCCACCTGGGTGATTCCTTCTTCACCGGCCAAGATTTCGACCGGAAGATCCAAGCAGCGTGCCCGCAGCATGGCGGCGGAAGATTCCGTGGAAACTGCTACGGCTTGTGGTTTAAACGAACGGATTTGCGCCTCAAGCCTTTCGATATTCCCGCCCCCCGTCATCCCGATCACACGGAAATCTTCCGGGAACCGTTGAACGATATCGAGCGTGTTGGTCCCAATCGATCCGGTCGAACCTAAAATGATGATGGACTTCATACGTACTCCTCAGTCAAGGGGACGGTGAGATGCCGCGAATACAGGTGACATAGTAGTAAAAGGCAGGGGCGGTGAACAAGAGACTATCGAGCCTATCCAGCATTCCACCGTGCCCCGGTAAGATTGTACCCGAGTCTTTGACTCCCGTTCTCCGTTTGATGGCCGACTCCCAGAGGTCACCCGCTAAACCCATGCCTGTCAGAAGAAGACCGAGAATGACGGCGTCTTGTAGGGACAGCTCCGGAACGAAGGAGGCATGCCCCACAAGAGCCGCGCCCACTGCCAACCCCGCTCCACCGCCGACACCCTCAATGGTTTTTTTGGGGCTGATCGACGGAGCAAGTAGATGTTTCCCCCACAGTGTCCCTGCGTAGTATGCACCGGTATCCCCCGCCCAGGTAATGATGGCCAGGAAGAGAACAAGCCGCTCTCCGCCCTCTAATAAACGGGTTGAGACTGCCGTGCTGAGTGTGAAGCCCACATACAGTACGCCAAAGGCGATGAGCGCCGTATCTTTCAGTCGATGTGTGAACGGACCATGGGAGAGCATCACGGCGACCGGCAAGGTAAGGGTCACTAGAGTCCAGAAGTGTATCGTCGCCAAGGGTATGTGTTCACGGGCCAGTACAAGAGCGGAGACCATCGTTCCTAAGCCGATGAGCAAGGAACTCTGTGGCGTGCGAAGGCAAATGCGATACAGTTCGATCAGTGCGAGGGCTCCCCCGATCATCAATAAGATGGTCAGCGTCCACGGGGGGAGGTAGCGGATGATGATGTACACGGCAGGGATCAGCACGCCCGCCGTGTACACACGCCGAAGATCGAATCGCCGAGTGGCAGAAGGTGGTGTCACAAGCGTCGGTCCGGGTATCGTGTTATCGGTGGCAGGGGAGACTCCCACGGAGTTATGAGGGCATAGAACTTAAGACACGACCGAAGCGACGCTCTCGTTTTTGATACTCCAGGAGTGCCAGCAAAAACTCACGCCGACGAAAATCCGGCCATAACGTCGGGGTGAAGCAGAGCTCCGTATAGGCCATTTGCCAGAGGAGAAAATTGCTGATTCTGGTTTCTCCACTCGTCCGAATGAGTAAGTCCGGATCGGGAAGTGGATACATGTACAAATATTGCTGGAAGAATGCTTGATCAATTTGTTCGGCCTCGATCGAGCCGTTACGGACGTCAACCAGAAGTTCCCTGACGGCGTCGACGATTTCCGCTCGGCCTCCGTAGCTCAATGCGACATTCAGGACCATTTTGTCAAGATGAGCGGTTTCCTGTTCGGTCGTGCGAACCCAATGTTGGGCCGAAGGAGGAAGCAGTTCCATGCGTCCTATCGCCTGAAAACGCACACCTTGTTCGATCAGGCTGGCCCGTTCGGTGGAGAGATAATATTCGAGGAGGCCCATCAATGCATTGATTTCCTGCGGGGGTCTATTCCAGTTCTCTTGAGAAAACGCATAGATCGTTAGGATTCTGATGCCAAGCTTAAGGCATTGCGAGATCATTTCTCGAACCGAATTGATGCCTTCACGGTGTCCGGCGATTCGAGGAAGGCCGCGAAGTTCAGCCCACCGGCCATTGCCATCCATGATGACGGCAACATGTTTCGGCAGGAGTTCAGGCTCCAATTGCGCGGTCAATTCACTCTCAGAGAGGTGGTCGAGGCTGGAAGCAGACTGGTGTCGCATGGAGTTCTGATTGTGCCCCTCAAGCTTATAGGGTATAGATGGCGAGGGGAAAACATATAAAGTCTACTGTTGAGGGGGAGGAATGTCAAACGATAACTCGGTATCTAGGTATTAATCCCGCAAATGGGAATCCATCGCATTGCGGGTGTGGAAATGAATGGGCTATACTCGCCGCTCCATATCTTGTCCGGATGTGAAATAAAAACTGTGACGAAAGGATGCGCGCCATAATGGCGGATCAGGTCCATTTGGAATCGTTTGGAGTCACTGAGGTCGAGGCTCAGCAGGCTCTGGATCGGCTGAGTGTCCGTGACGTCGATTATGCGGATCTCTATTTTGAATCCCGAGTCTCGGAATCCGTGTCGATGGAGGAGCAGATCGTCAAGCGTGCCTCCAAGAGTATTTCTCAAGGCGTCGGTGTGAGGGCGACTGCGGGAGAAAAAACCGGTTTTGCCTACTCGGATGAACTCACAAAGAACGATTTGGAGCGAGCGGCAGATGCGGCGCGGTATATTGCCAATTCCCCCAAGGGAGACCGCCCGGTTCCGGTGCCGACCCATCAGCGGCCGACCCGGGATCTGTACCCCATCGAACAAGCCAAGGCGGAAGTCGCAACCCCCGATCGAGTCACCCTGCTGAATGAAATCGATGCCGAGGCCAGACGGTATGACCCGCGTATTACCAATGTCATGGCTTCGTTTAACACGGAATACAAAGTCGTAGCGGTTGCCACAACGGACGGTACGCTCGTCAGCGATGTACAGCCGTTATCCCGCTTGCAAATCTCATGTATTGCGGAAGAAAACGGCAACCGACAAGTCGGGAGTTTCGGTGGAGGCGGACGTGTGGGATTCGAGTTTTATCGCGAAGGAAATCGCCATCTGGAGTACGCGCGTGAAGCGGCGCGTGAGGCAATCCTGAATCTCTCGGCTGTCGATGCACCGGCCGGAGTCATGCCGGTGGTGTTGGCAGGCGGCTGGCCGGGAATCTTGCTGCACGAAGCGATCGGCCATGGGCTTGAGGCGGATTTCAACCGGAAGAAAACATCGGCATTTTCCAGCCTGGTCGGGAAACGTGTCGCGTCGGATGTGTGCACGATCGTCGACGACGGCACACTGCCGTTTCGGCGGGGATCACTGAATATGGATGACGAGGGGACTCCGACCGGTTGTACGACCCTCATTGAAAAAGGCATCCTTCGCGGGTATATCACCGACAAACTGAATGCTCGCCTGATGGGGATTGGCCTCACGGGGAACGGGCGACGCGAGAGCTATCAAAGCGTAGTATTACCCCGAATGACCAACACCTTCATGCTGGCCGGTGAGTCGGACCCCCAGGACATTATCAGATCCGTAAAGAAGGGGCTCTATGCCGTGTCCTTCGGCGGCGGGCAGGTCGACATTACAAACGGCAAATTTGTATTTTCTGCCAGTGAAGCCTATCTGATCGAAGACGGTCGCATTACAAAACCCGTCAAGGGGGCGACGTTGATCGGCAATGGCCCGGAAATTCTCACGAAAGTTTCGATGGTCGGACATGATTTGAAATTGGATAACGGGATCGGAACTTGTGGGAAAGACGGCCAGTCTGTTCCGGTGGGTGTGGGATTGCCTACCATCAAGATCGACGAAATTACGGTAGGGGGAACACAAGGGTGAGGATGGCGAGTCGTCATTTGTCATCGGTCACCGGATGTTGATCCTCCGTAGGCAGAGATTTCCGCTCCTCACTGACTGACGACTCGCATGACCCGTGACCGGAGTATAGGTGTGTAAGATGCTGCAGAAGACCGAACAAAACCGATTTGTTGCCGGAGATAACGGCAGCTATGACGAGCTAGCCGCCGACGTATTGGCTCGTGCGAAAGCCAACGGCGCGACGGAAGCCGATATTGTCGTGGCCGACGGAGAGACCTTCTCGGTTCAAGTGCGTGTCGGTACCGTCGACCGATTGACCAAGGCCAGAGAAAAACGGTTGGGCTTGAGGGTATTTGTGGGGAAACGGTCTGCCACGACCTCGACATCGGACTTTTCGAAGTCATCTCTTGAGCGGCTTGTGTCGGAAACGTGCACATTGGCAAGAGCCGTCGTTGAGGATCAGGTGTCCGGCTTGCCGGATGCTTCTCAGATGGCGACCGACAGGCCGGATCTTGATCTCTACGACAAGACGGTTCTGGGAGCCGACACCCAAATTGATTGGGCGAAGCGCGGCGAGGCTGCAGCCTTTGCTGCGGATCCGAGGATTACGAATTCGGAAGGCGCTGAATTCGACTCGTCATCAGGGCGAGTGGTATTGGCCAATAGCCACGGCTTCGTCGGATCGTACAAAAGCTCCAGCTTTTCACTGGCGGTGTCGCCGATCGCGACCGATACGGATACCGGCTCCATGCAGCGAGATGCATGGTATGAGGTGCAACGCAAGTTTGAGCGGTTGTCCTCAGCCGAATCAATCGGGCAAGAAGCGGCCAGGCGTGCCGTCCGTCGATTGGGAGCTCGGAGAGTAGCAACGAAGCGTGTGCCCGTGGTGTTTGATCAAGACACCGCAGGCAGCTTGCTTGCGAACCTTTGCGGCGCCGTGTCCGGCTATGGTCTCTACAAACGTGCCTCGTTTCTCTTCGATCAACTTGGGAAGGCAGTCGCGTCCGACCAGATCACGGTGTACGATGATGGTCGCATGGTCGGTGGCCTG
>JAOUPN010000367.1 GCA_029879905.1 Nitrospira sp.
TTAACCTCGAGGCGGTTCTCTTTCCATTGGTTCTCTGCATCAATACAGATTGCCAGGATGAAGCATCGGTTGTGGCTAAGTGAGAAAGCCCTCTCCATTTCTACCATCAACGTGAGCAGCCCGGAGTTATCAAAAATTCCGCCATCTGCAAGGAAACGAATGGAAGGAGGGTTGAATGCGTAGTTGTAAAGAGGAAGATTCGGATAAACGAATGGGAAAGCAGACGAGGCATAGACCGCATCTGAAATGCGGACACTTCTAGGATCGACCCAACTACTTGCTAAATCGTGCGTGAGGGAAGGACTATCTTCTTGAATGCTTAGGTGGATTGTGTTTTTAGAGAACACGAACCGTTCTTCCGTCATGACATCCACTGCATTGATATAAAGCGCGGGATAGTTAGGCAGTTCGTGGAGAGATTTCCTGCAAAACAGAACGCGATCATAGTACCCTCTGGCCCAATGACCACGGTTGTAGTTAGTGAGGAGAAATTGTGCCCATATCAAGGGATTATATACAAAACGCCACCACTGCCGATGATTGAGAGCCATCTTAGCAAGATAAGTTTTCCAGGCTCGCTGCTCAGAATCTGCCCCCAGGTCCTCTTTGTTCAAGGCATAGTACGCGGCAGCTACAGAGCCACCAGAGACGGAAGAGATAAGACTGATCTCCTCAAGCAGGTTGCCGGACCCTGCCAAGTTGCCCTGCATTGTTAGCCCTACGTTCGCTCTGCGTATCTCCTTGAGGACAGCTGCAGTCAGGTAGGCAGCTCGGCTTCCGCCACCCGAGCACGCCAGGCCAATGATTGCTTTCCGATTGCAAGAGAAGGGGGGAGATTCGTGCGCACCGTCCTCGGTCATTCGACTTCCAACAGGTCTATAGAAAGTCCCGAAGGGCCGTCGCAATGCAAGCGTGATGATCGCGAGCACCACCAGAACGAAAAGCCAAAGCGAGTATCCTGGAAGACCCCAATAGGGTGACATGGTAGCGTTTTCCGGTTCCCCCGAAGATTCGATTGTCTTTGCTGATCTCGTTAGATCTCCATGGCATCTCTTATTTGTTGAACTATCTCCGTGTGGGGCGGAGACCAAGCATGACAAAAAGATTTGTTTTTGAACCTAGGGAAAGGATACGCGGATCCCTGCGGAAAATCGAGACTACGCTTCGACGTTTTCAGTAGGGGTTTTGGGACCATCTGTTTGCCGAGCCATTTCTTCAGTTTCCAAGATGATCGGAGGCTTCCATCCGGTCCTTTGAGTAGGCTCCATATGTTGAACCTGGCTTCAAGAAGTTCGCATTTCCCAGGAAAAACCCCGCAGTGAGGTTAGAAACGAGGTTAGGAAAACCGGTTTTGGAGGGGTTTTCAGGGGGTTTTAGGAGGGTTTTCAGGGAAAACAGCGGGCAAAATACCCTGATCTCCCCTTCCCTATTAGCATTGGTACTTGTCATTTACTAGGGAGATTTGATCTGTCCTCTGCTCGCGATGCGCTCCAGGTCGCGTGCGGATACGGGAGGTGTGACCTAGCCCATATCGCGCCAGTGGAATGCTGAGCGCAAAAGTAGGATAGCTAGTAGAATGTAATTGGAAACCTAGGAGTGTTGCTAGTTGTGTCCGCGAATGTGGCGTGCTACGGTCCGACCCCTCACGAGGCTCTTTTGAGAGCAGCTAACCGAAATAACTCCTGAGTCGCGTTATCGCACTACATAACAGAAGCGCCCAGCAAACGTGAATGGATCGCGAGCTTTGCCATAGTTAGAGGAACTGGGCCGGCCCTAGCAGTCGGGATCCCTATGATTAAGGAGGGGCAGTCATGACTACGGAATTGAAACGATTCACCGAAGCTTATGCGACCATGACAGTCGCTGCTTATGAGCCCTTACTTCTGCGCTGGATATCGCAGTCCTGCATTCGGTTTCTTTCCAATGAGGTTGCCTACCGTTTGCCTAAGGCAAGGGCTGTCAAATACGATGGAAAAGCACCAGCTGCGCTTGCGCTAAGCAAGACGATTCGAGAACCGATTCCTTTGAATAGCAAGTTGCGATTCCACGATGATGCTGAGATGCGAGTGCCAATCGATATCCACGGACGCCCGATCCATACAAGCAATGTAAAGAAGGTAGTGTTGTCGGGCTATCCTAACGCTGTTGCGATTGGTAATGATGTATACCTCAATGGCATTACAACCACTGATCCGGAACAACTATTCGTCGAGACAAAGGGATGCTGCATGCCCGGCGAGTCCGCTGCGGCCAGGATTTTGTCGAACGTATCGAGCCGTCTTGGTATGGTGGCCCAGCGGATCAAGACCATCCCCCTCACCATCTCAAGTAGGCTCGGACGGCAACAACCGGGGTTCGATTTTACCCTCGCGCGCGACACCGTAGAGAAGAACCTCATCCAAGCAGTCCAGGATTGGGTAAAAGATCCGAACGGCAAGGATGAGGATCTGGTGAAGCTCATGATCCGCGCCACGAATGTCGACGGCGTCCAGCTGCCTCACTTGTGGCCGAGCAAGTACGAGGGGCTGTCGCCCATAGGGATCGCCCACTATTTCCGCCAGCTCTATTTTAACAAGGAGGAAGGCGTTGGTCCGATTGAAGAAGCCTTCACCGTGGCGCCCCTGGAAACACTGGAAGTGATCTACCAGACGGTTAGAAAGCAAAGCCACGAGGAGATTCTTGAGCAGGGGCTGGAGGTGGTCAGTGAAGCCGCTGTCGAGGAGAAGAATCTGGACGAGGTGTCCGACAAGGTGTCGTCCATGGTACAGCAAGACATATCCGCCTCTATGTCCGCCAACGCCTCAGGAAGTATAGGCGTGTGGCAGGTGGGCGCCTCGGCGTCGGCAAATATTGGTGTAAGTTCCCAGCGCAGCCGTGAATATTCCACGCGCCGACTGAAGGAGGTGACCAAGCGGGCCTCGGAGCGCATCACCAAGAGCTTTAGCATCAAGGTAAAAGACACCACGGAGGTGACGGAAACGACAACCACTCGCCGTGTGATCCGCAACGAAAGTGCGAGTCCGGTAAGCTATGGCCTGCGCCGTGTCCTTCGGCGCGTCAATGTCAAGGTGCAGGATCTGGGTCCCAGGCTGGTCTGGCAGGTCTACCTGCGCAATCCCGGTAATGGGCTGGCCCGTAGCCGCTTCGTCCATTTCCACGAGTCCGGCCCGATCACTGCCCCAGACATCCCCCCAGGGACGCCACCACGCCCCAGCGGCGGGACTGAGACGGGATCTGTGTCCGCCAACCTCAAAGTGGACCAGTCCCTCCGGATCAATTTCGTCACCATCGTGGTCAGGCCGGGCGCTGACCGAGTGGTGACGGGCCTTCGGATCGACAGCATCACTGATCTCGATGGAGGCGGCAAGAACGACCGGGCACCCGCGGCGCGCAATGACTTCGACTTAGGCTCCACGTGGGACCCGACCACCCATACGTTCACCGCGAACATCGGCGTGTGGATGGGCAATTCCATGTCTTTGCAGGTGTCCTACACCTATACGTGGGAGCCGTCCGACAGCGTTCTGGAAGATTGGGAAACCCAGCGCGCTGCTGCGGTCGCGAAGTTCACCGAGGAAGCCATGACCAAGAAGTTCGAACGGGACAAGGCGCTGATTACCGAGAAGAGCAAGGTGAAAAGCCGTCCAGCGAGTGATCTGCGTCGCGAGGAGCGGTACGAGATGATGAATCGCATGGTGAACTACCTCTTCGGGCGAGGCGATGATCCCAGCGAGCCGACG
>JAOUPN010000368.1 GCA_029879905.1 Nitrospira sp.
CCGCTAAGTTGGTCAAACAGCTGACGGCGTACGCCGGTGTCAGGCGTTTTACACCTTCATCGATTGAGTTCTCTGCTCTTATTCGTAAGACGGTGGGATCGGTCAAACCCCTGGTTCCCCCGTCCGTGAATGTGATCTTGGATGATCCAGGCGATCAGGTATTTGTCGAGGGAGATCCCGTCCAGATTCAAGAAGCCGTGGTCAACCTGCTCCAGAATGCCGTTGAGGCGATCGGCGAGCAGGGAGGGGACGTTCATGTCTCATTATCGGCTCCAGTGCTGACGGCAGAGGATATACCGAACTGGTCGGCCGCAGGGCTCGTCCCGACACCAGGGCGGTATGCGATGCTGAAGATCCAGGATAGCGGGTGCGGGATTCCCTCGGACTTGATTCAGAAAGTATTCGACCCCTTTCATACGACGAAATTTTTGGGGCGAGGACTTGGATTGTCGGCCGTCCTTGGAATAATTCGGAAACATCAAGGGGGAATTTGTCTCGACAGCACTCCCGGGGTCGGGACGACCATGTCTATTGTATTACCGGCCGACTTGTCCAAACCTGAGAGGAGCGTTCAAAAATGCATCAACAAAAAGTCCGGTGCGGTGTTATTGATCGATGAGGACGAATTCGTTCAAGCGTTTGTGGTCAGTGCGCTACAGAGGGAGAAGATACCGGTCCTGACGGTGTCCGACGGCGAACATGGCATGGAGATATTCCGTGAACGTCATGAGCACATTGCGCTTGTCGTCATGGACATGGATATGCAAGGGATAAGTGCTGCCACGCTCATGACTCGTTTGAGAGAAATCGTATCTGATGTGGCCATTATCGTCGCCTCCAGTTTTGCTGAATTAGAGGCTATCAGGATATCTGGAGGGGGACACGTGAACGGTTTTTTGCAGAAACCCTATACACATGCCATGTTGTTACGAGAAGTGACCAAGTTTGTTGAACCGTAACGTCTTACGGGCAATCTCTCCTGTTTCAATTGTCTTTCTGATTCGCACGTCGAGATATCATCGGTACCGGGCGACTCCATCTGTTCCGATGGAGCCGCCTCATTCTATCTCAGGCAATCTCGACTAGTGTTTGCCTGACTCTAACTTCTGGGACTTCACATTATGGGTGGGAGATGCGCTCTTGGATTCTCGAGTGCTGATATGACTGCGAATCCGGTCATACGTTTTGCCTGGAATGACCTTGCGAACTTTCAAATCCTCTACAGACGTGTAGGGGCGGCCTTCGACGATCTTTTTCGCTCGTGCCGGTCCGATTCCCGGGAGTGAGCGCAGATCTTTGAGTGTCGCTGAATTGATGTCGATAGGCTCTGTTGTGCGGATACTCTCCAGTACCTTGGAGTCGAGATTTTTCTCGGCTGGTAAGGGCGCCGCCGTACCCGCTGACGTGACAATCGCAAGCGTGAGTATTGCAACCGCATGGACGACGAATCGACTCATATATGTCATGGAATCCTCCTGGATGTGCAAAGAGTGATAGAGCATGTCCATCGTGACCGTGCGCCTCGGTTTTACTTGATGGATGTTCAGCCGGCAGATCTTGTTATTGCGAAATCCGTTCCAGCAAAGAATCTACCGAACTGCGCAGAATTGGGTGATGTGCATGCACAGCCCGTATCTTCGGAGCTTGTATTCGTATCGAGTGAGATACGGCCTGGTATAAAAAGGGAACAGGGTGAGCTCGCCTTTATCAGCTACGGGACGCGTAGGGTATTCCTCAGGGGAGGAAAGGGCTTTACCAATTACACGTGGGGGGGTTCTTGAAACTGAGGATCGGAGGAGAGGGATTCAGCCGTCACCCGCTCCCTCTTGTTTACGGCCATTCTTTCGAGAGCGAGAGAACGGAGCGTGTGTCCTGCGAGAGATTGGGATACCGCATCATCGCGTCGCCGCAGAAGGGTTTCAACCGGATCATTGAGATCGATGGGGGGACGTATATCCATCGGACTCCCGACGCGAATGGTATCCAGAATATCTTCGGCTGTGATCAACTCCGGTAGCTTGATCAGGCTGACGCCCTCCGGGTCTTTCACTATGCCGACCATCCCAGCCGCAATGAGGCGATCTACCTCATCCATAATAAGCGCATCCGGTAGATTCAGCTGCACGGCTAATTGAGAAGGAAGGAGAGGCCGTTCTCCTTGCAGATAACGACAAGCCAGCGCCAGCAAGATGTTCATGGTCAGTCGCTCCCGAAAGACGGGAGTTCCCCGCTGCCATAACTGCCGCGAGAGATAGGCTGTCGGGTGCTGATGAAAGAATGAGAATTGCGCTCCGATAAGAATAATCAACCATCCCACGTACAGCCAGAGCAGAAACAACATCAGGACGGCGAAGCTCGAGTATATTGCGCTGTACTTGGCCGATGCGGTCACAAACTTCGCAAATGCTTCTCCGGCGATACCCCAGAGGATAGATGCGGAAACACCACCGACCAAAGCGGATATATTGTGTACCTGGGTGTAGGGGATAAATTTATAGACAAACGTGAAGACGGCACCAAGCACCAAGAACGGGACGACTTCGGCGCTCAAGACCAGCAATGTGCCGAACGGTTCCATCCCCTTCAAGCTCTGCACTACGGTGTGGCTCTGTAAAGAGGCCAAGGCGCCGAATGCCGTAAAGACAAGTACAGGACCTGCCAAGACAACACTGAGGTAATCCGTGAATTTGCGTCCCCAGGGTCGTCCTTGGCGAACCATCCAGATGGCATTCAGCGCCTGCTCAATTTTATCGACAAGCGAATAGGTCGTATACAGAAGACCGGCAACACCGACGCTTCCCAATACGCCGACCTTGAGGTTGTCGACAAAATCCATGACCCTTTCTGTAACCTCGATGCTGTTCTCACCAAGAGGTTCCAATGCCTGTGTCAGCAATGGTTCGATCTGATGATGCGCCCCGAAGGCTTTGAGAACCGAAAACATGACGGCAAGAAACGGGACGAGAGAAAGCAGCGTGGTAAAGACCAATCCTGCCGCTCGTGCATCGAGTAGCCTGGGGCGAAACTCCAAGGCCACTGCGATAATCAGCCTGAGAGCATGCAGCGCGGCTCGACGGGGACGTGAAAGGGAGTCGAGTTCTCTGCTCCAGAGATCGTATTTCAGAAACTGTTCAAGACGAGTATACCTGCTAACCATAAAGCATCCCTGTTTCTCTTACATGCGATACTGTAGCGCAGTCGATGGGGATTGTGAAACCCCATGCCGTGCGTCTACTCCATCAACGAAGACCAGACGGCATCGGCTGGAAGGTCATACAGTCTATACACCGCAGTGTGATCAGCCGCTAGACCAACGGGGGCCAGACGATGATGGTTCGGCAGGTGATGAGTAAGCTGGATGGAGATACGTTGGAAAGCCCTTCGGCATAACCTGCCCTGAGTCCGCTGATGAACTCAGAGCGGGCATGTCGAAGCATCTTTCTATAACGTGTGTAGAAGCTTGGTGAGGATCGCTCTATACGACCTGGTCACATGGCAGAGCGAACACATGTAGTGGGACAGGGTCGTCCGGCCGCTGTCGCACGTGTTCAGCCCGAAATCTGGTAAAGCCATCAATAAGACGATAGGCCGCTGATTCGGGGATGGCCGCGAGGATCATTCGATTGGCACCTGTTGAAAGAGAGAATTGGATTGTGGGGCCGTTCTCACCCATGCCGGAAACGTTGTGCAGTTCCGTGTAGGCGGTGACCTCATGCTCTTTCATCAAGA
>JAOUPN010000369.1 GCA_029879905.1 Nitrospira sp.
TCAATTTACGAGCCGAGTCGACCCAGGAACCGGCTTTTCAACCGACTCCCCTGACTCTCGCCCCTCATCTCGACACACTGGCCCGGATGAGTGAAACAACATTTTTGAATGAATTCCGGCATAGCCCCATCCGTCGAGCCAAATATGCCGGTCTGCTACGTAATGTGTCGATCGCCCAACAGAATCGTGATCGATCATAACCACTCAGCGCATTTCGTCCCTTTTCACCCCTTGCAGCTAAAGCCTTTCCGCTCAACCGCCTGTCTCTCACATCACTACAATTCACCAGCCTTCGCAGGAAGCCACGGCTGGCAGGCCGTGGAGGAATGTGCAGCGGGTGTCCTCCGAAGCCTTGGCGCCCGGCCTTCGCAGCCGAAAAGGTTGCTTCGGCGGAGTAGGCAAGGAGGACACGCTTCGGCGAGGTGTCGCCGAAGACTCAAAAGGGAGCACGGCTGGCAGGCTGTGGGGCTCCACTCTGAACGACAGTGCACCCGTCCAATGGGACGTGCTCCACACAACTCAGTCCTCAGCACTCAGCACTTTCTCATCCCCCTCACTCCTTACCCTTTACCCCTCACCACTTCTTTTTAGCAGCCCCTTTCTTTTCCGAACAAAAAGGGAGTACACTGTCCAAAGACTTAGACAGTTCGATGGGGCCGTACGTCAGGAGCCGTCTGATGAACCCTCCGAACATTCTCCTCATTACGACGGACGCCGAGACTCAACGGCTCCTTGAGGAGGCACTTCCGCCTTCCGCGACGATTCGTAAAGCCACAACCATCCCCGATGGGTTCCTGCTCTGGCAAAGAACGACGCCGAGCTTGGTCGTCGGTGACGGCCGTCCGCACACTCTTGCGCCGTTATTGGAGTATGCGCGACAGGCCACACCATTTTGCCCGGTCCTTGCCATCGGCGAACGCCATTCCGTGAAAGAGGCCGTTGAAATTATGCGGGCCGGTGCGTCGGATTACCTGACGAAACCCGTTGCTTTGGATGATCTCCGTACTGCCATTTCTCGACTGATTAAGGATCCTCCGCCTCCGCCTCTATCCACACGGTCACATGACCCATTTGGGAGGATCATCAGTATCTCGCCTCAGGTCAATTTGATGAAGCAACTGGCCGGAGAAGTTGCCGCGACTGACGCGACCGTCCTCATTACCGGTGAGAGCGGGACAGGAAAGGAACTTTTTGCCCAGGCCATCCATGCTGCAAGCCCACGTGCCCAAGGTCCGCTGATCGCATTAAATTGTGCCGGCATTCCTGAAAACTTGCTCGAAGCAGAACTCTTCGGCTACCAGCAAGGGGCCTTCACCGACGCCAAACACACCAAGCCTGGTCGATTCCAATTGGCTGAAGGCGGCACCCTCTTCCTGGATGAGATCGGGGAGATGAGCGCAACCGCTCAAGCCAAACTGTTACGCGTGCTTGAAGACCATACCATCGACCCTCTGGGTGCGACGCGCAGTCGCACAGTGGACCTGCGTATCGTCGCCGCCACGAATGAAGATCTTTTGGCGCAAATCAAATCCGGACGATTCCGTCTCGATCTCTATTATCGACTGAATGTCTACCAATTGCGCATTCCCCCCTTGCGGGAACGCGTAGAAGACATCGAGCCGATCCTCATGCTCTTCCTTGAGCGAACCCGGCAAGAACATGGCAGTCGCATCAGAAGCATCGATCCGGACGCGCTGGCCCTTCTCCAGCGACACGACTGGCCGGGGAACGTCCGTGAATTGCACAACGTCGTGGAGTGGCTCACCATCACGTGCAAACAGCCGGTTATCCACGTTGAGCACCTGCCACAATCCGTGCGAACGACGCCGCCCGCTACGCCGCCCGACAGCCAAGCACCACCGTCCCTTCTGGCTTTCGGACTTTCCTTTCAAGAGATCGAAAAGCGAATGCTCGAAGAAGCACTGCAAAAAACCTCCGGCAATGTCTCGGAAGCCAGCCGCCTCCTCAAAATGACCCGCAATACCCTCCGCTACCGAATGGCGAAACACCATATCGAATAACCACAATCGCTGACCTTGCCTATCCGTAAAAGTCAAAGGAGAGTCATGTCGGTTGCCGATGGCAACATCAAGAGCATCTCACAGATGTCGTCATTCGGGTACTTGCCATAACCAGCTATCACGCCAAAATCCAGGCCAACAAATCCGCAGTCTAATCGTACCCTGGTTCTCGGAGCAGAATTCACATTGCTAGGTTGCCACGCCCAATAGCCTCAATATACCTCCCAAGACAGTCGAGATAGCAAAGCACGACCCCATTATTCCATTATTTGAGTGTCTTCCCCGTCATTCGACACAGGACGAGACATGATACTGACGTTACCGAACCTTCACCACCGTCACGCCGTCGCCTCCTTCGGAACGGTCACCTGGGCGAAAGTTTTCTACGTAGGGTGAGTCTCTCAGGTACTCACGCAAGGCGGCTTTCAGCTTTCCCGTCCCGTGGCCATGAATGATGCGGAGGTACGGAGCTCCGGATAATGCGGCCCGGTCTAACGCCGCGACCACCTGATCAAGGGCATCGTCAGCCGCCTGGCCCCGCACATCCACTACAGTCTGCTCATCGAGTCCCAGTCCACCACCGACGGGAAACCGACGTACGCCTTCCGATGATGTGGCAGGAGACGGGGCAGGACTTGATTTCCGCGGCAACCCGATCAGGCTTGAGACAGTCGCCAACACTTCCCCTTCCCCTACTTTGACCCGCACACGCTTCTTCCCCTGGGGGACCTCCATCAGACTACCCATCATCCCCAGTCCGGTGATCTCTACCATATCGCCGATGTTCAATTGGTCCACAGGAATAGATTCACCGACCGGTGTCAGTTCTTGCCGCACCTGCGTTTCCATCTCACTGAGTCGCTGTGTGGCCTCCTTGGCCTTCATCAGCTTCTGTTCCCGCTTCACGGCATCGACCGTGGCCTGAACCTCGGCACGGGCGCGCTGAAACTGCTCGCTGAGTTTTTTCTTGAGCCCCTTGCGGGCTTCCTGTTCGGCCTGTTCGAGTTTGGCTTGTAGGGCTTTGGCTTCTGCGGCCGCATCTTCGGCTTCAACTCTTGCCTGCTGTGCCCGTTCAACATCTTCTGCCAATTGCCGCTGCTTGGCTTGTAAGTCCGCCATCAACTGATCCAGCCGCCGATTCTCATGTCGTAATCGCCGCCGCGCGTCGTCCAATAGTGTTTCGTCCATCCCGAGCCGACCGGCAATTTCCAATGCAGATGAGCCGCCAGGAATCCCCATAAAGAGGCGATAGGTGGGCGCCAACTTGGCGACATCGAACTCCACACTGGCATTGGCAAATCCCGGTGTCGTCTGCGCCAATTCCTTCAGCGGGCCATAATGCGTCGTCACGACAACCTTCATGTTGAGGGCGGCCAATCGACACAACAGCGCTTCGGCCAACGCTGCCCCTTCCTGTGGATCGGTTGACGTCACCGGCTCGTCCAGCAACACCAGAGATCGAGGGGCAGGAGGCACACCGCCTTCAGTCCCTGCCGTGGTATCAGACAACAATTGGACCATCTGCGTCATATGCGCGGAAAAACTTGAGAGGTCACGGCTCAGATCTTGCGCGTCACCGATATCCGCATGGCACTGGGTGAACAGCGCCATCTCGGACTCCGGTGCACAGGGCAAATGGAGTCCGGTCCGTACCATTAATGCATAGAGCCCGACGATTTTAAGCGTCACGGTTTTCCCTCCGGT
>JAOUPN010000370.1 GCA_029879905.1 Nitrospira sp.
TGCCGCGTATTTTGAAGCTGCGAACCAAGCGTCAGAAGAGGGCCGGCACAGCGAGTTGCCCAAGCGGGCCGGTTTTATCAAGTCTCCGGCATCGACGGTGACGGATTCTTTCGTGAATCCGATCGAGAATGTGATCGGCATCGATCCGTTGCCGACATGGGATACCTACAATGGATTGGTTGTCGATGCCGATGCGCACCTGCGACTCGCAAGTTTGCAAGCCTGGATACGGAGAGGATGGCAAGACACCGAATTGCTGTCCCGCATCGCCAAGGCCGGACAGACATTTTATGATCCCTACACGGGCTTGCCGATGCTGGTGAATCTGAGGAAGCGTCTCTTATACAGCGTCGGACACGATCTCAAGGATCAGGATGGCGATCCGCAGGACGATGTCGTGGTTGCGATCCCAGGCAATCCGGCGTTTAAGTAACCGAGCCCGTTGTCTCATTCTTCCTCATTCCGCTGATCGTGCTTGACACCGACAGACGTATCTCACACAATCGCGTCACGATGATGCAGCCGGGAGCACGTGATGAGACTGCCACGGTGGCGCAATGATTCAAGAATTCGACAAGGTCTGACGAGTTCGACGCCGATCCCCACGCGAATTGTTTCCAACGAAGAATTCTCCCCTCTTGAGCAAACGGACGAGCAGGCTCGAGTCGATCAGACGGCGGCGGCGTATGTGGAACAGGCTGCAGGCCGTCGCGGCTTGTCGCGCAGGGAGTTCCTCGCAACGACGGGAGGAACAGCGGCGGCGTTGTTGGCGATGAATACGGTATTCGGCCGGTTTTTCGGCATCAGCGACATTGAACTGTTCGAGCCGGCGGCGTTTGCAGAAGAGCTGGGGGCCCCCTATTTTATCTTTGATGTGCAAACCCACTATGTCGGCTCGCAGTATGACCCCGCCGATGCTGAATCCGGACGGAAGGGTGCGGTGTCCAAACAGGCGTTGATCTCGCTCAGGCGGCATATCCGTGAGGCCGGGCTTAATCCAAAACTCATGGGGGATCAAGGAACGATCGACGATTTGTCCTGGAAGAATTTTGTGAAAGAAGTATTTCTGGACAGCGAAACCGCCGTCGGATTGATCAGTACACCGCCGGGGCCTTATCCCCAGGAAGCCGTGGTCCCGCCAAAGGAAATGGCGCATATTCGTGACGAGGTCAATCGGGTCGCCGGATCGCAACGGATGCTCGCGCATGGGTTGGCGACGCCGCAACTGGGCGGGGCGGATTTGGAATTTATGGCCATGCAGGCCGAGCTGCTGAAGGTTGAGGCATGGAAATGCTATACCGGTTCCTGCCCACGGGGGTTCCAGCATGGGTGGTGGATGAACGATGAGACTATTGCCTATCCGATGTTGGAACAGGCTCGAAAGCTCAGTATTACGCGTGTGTGTGTTCATAAGGGATTGCCGCTTGGCCCCGTACCGGATTACAACCATCCGCGGGATTTGATTCAAGCCGCCAAAGATTTTCCCGATATCGATTTTCTGGTGTACCACTCTGGGTTCCGCGGCACGGCTTCGGTGAACACGGTATTTGCGCAGACAGGTGAGATTCCTTGGACGACACAATTCTGCCGTATGAAACAGCAGGAGCCGACGATCTCCAATATTTATATGGAACTGGGCTCAACCTTTGCCCAGTTGGTGACGACGCATCCAGAGGTATGCGCCCATCTGCTCGGGCAAATCATCGAGGCCTTCGGAGTGGATCATGTGCTGTGGGGGACGGATTCCATCTGGTACGGCACGCCTCAGTGGCAGATCGATGCGTTTCGACGATTTCAAATCCCGGATCGACTTATCGAGCGGTATCACTATCAGTCGTTGACTCGGGATGTGAAAGAGCGGATTTTCGGGTTGAATGCCGCGCGGGTGTTCAAGATTGATCCCCATGCGGTGCGGAAACGGGTGCCGCAAGATGCGCTCGGTCGATTGAGAATGAGTTACCTGGAAGAGGGGCCGGAACCAAGCCGTCGAGCCTATGGATGGGTAGTGGGGTGAGCGGGCGGGGGCGTAAAGCGTAAGGCGTAAGGGGTGAGGTGAGGCTAGATTCCAGGAGGTACCTCAAAATAGATAAGCCGCACAAGAAATTGGACCTCTGGCATGCCGCTATGGAATTGACTGTAACCATCTATAAAATAACCGACTCGTTTCCGAAGGAGGAGCGCTATGGGTTGGCTGGTCAAATTAGGCGAGCGGTCTCCAGTATTCCAAGTAATGTAGCTGAGGGGGCTGGACGGCAAACAAAGAAGGAGTTTGTGAACTATCTTCATATGGCGCAAGGGTCGCTTAGTGAATTAGATACGCAACTGGAACTTGCAAGGAGACTGGGATATCTTGCGCAGGAAAATTGGGTAATACTTGATGAAACCGTTGAACGAATCGACAAGATGCTGAGCGGCCTAATCCGCCATCAGAGGAGAGAGTGCGGGAAGCATGTTGGTGAGAAATCCTGAGTCGTTTCTCAATATCGCCTCACGTCTTACGCCTAACACCTGACGAAATTGGAGGCCCAATCATATGAAGAGCGAAATCTTGTATCCCGGGGCGTTTCCGATGGTCCGGGTAGAACTTGCCGAGGGAGAACAACTCAAGGCCGAATCAGGTGCAATGGTGGGGTCGTCCCCGACGATCGATATTGAAAGCAAGATGGAAGGTGGTTTTCTGGGTGCGCTGTCCAGAAAACTACTCACGGGTGAGAAATTTTTCTTTCAAACCTTGCGAGCCAGCCGAGGTCCCGGCGAGGTATTGTTGGCGCCCACGGTTCCGGGGGAAATCGTCCTGATGGAACTCGACGGCGTGAACGAGTATATGGTTCAAAAAGACGGGTTTCTCGCCGGAGCAGATACCGTAAGTATCGAGAGTAAGATGCAGAGCTTGAGCCGTGGGCTCATGAGCGGGGAGGGATTCTTTCTGCTGAAAATCAGCGGGAAAGGAATATTAATCCTCAATAGTTTTGGGGCAATCCATAAGATCGAATTGAAGCCGGATCAGGAGTACATCGTTGACAATAGTCACCTTGTGGCCTGGTCTTCCACAACATCCTACAACATCGAAAGGGCTTCCTCGGGATGGGTGGCCAGTTTCACGTCCGGAGAGGGCTTTGTCTGCCGATTCCGCGGTCCCGGTGTCGTCTACATCCAAAGCCGAAATCCTGGTGGGTTTGGCTCATGGATACGGCAGTTCATTCCGGTGTCCGAATAGCGGATGCTGAAAACGCCCGTCAACTGCGTTCTCCCGATCCGTGAAACGTGAAACGTAATCAGTACGGTGATGAGAAGAACTCCCTATGCCATGACGTTCTGAACCCTTTCACGTTTGACGTTTCACCCGCCTCCGCAGGAAGCCACGGCTAGAAGGCCGTGGAGGAATGCGCAGCGGGTGTCGCCGAAGACTCAAAAGGGGCCACGGCTGGCAGGCCGTGGGGCTCCACGTCTCACGAACCGACGGCGGCCGTATTGAGCATCCGCGCGAGAATATTCCGTCGGCAATGAGTCAATCGAGCACGACGCTATGATCGAATTCCATCCAAACGCATTGTGTTTCGGTCGTGAGTTTCCTGCGAACGGTGCTCCGTGCGTTGTCCACGTCGACGACCATAGACTCACCATTACATTTGAATCAGGCGGATCAGAGGGATTGGCGGAGGAAGTCCCATTCGTCGATCTGACGGTTTCAGCCGGTGGGTTTGATCATGATCAACTCGTCCTG
>JAOUPN010000371.1 GCA_029879905.1 Nitrospira sp.
ATTCGCTGGGCGCCCCTGCAACCCTCAGTGGTCTGACGCAGCAAAACGGGTGTATGAAGGATTGACCCAGGCTCTTCCTGACACACTTCCTACGAACGACGTTCACGAAAACGAAATTGCACAGACCCAAGACGCCGCGACGGTCAATGCAGAACTCCAGACAACACCTGATACAACCGAACCTGCATCCAGACCAGAGGGAACCCAGACGGTCAGTCAACATGAGGGATTGATCAATCAGTTGATTACCAATCGGCAAGAAGCCATTGAGGCCGGCGCTCTGATCGATGTGTCGCGCGAGGCCGAACAGTTAGGGTTCACATTCTCGGTCACGATCACCAAGCCGCTCTGGGAGATCGCAATCGCACCGGAAGGGGACTTGTCGGAAAAGGAGACGGCCGAGCGACTACGAGATGTCTTAATGGCCTTTCGCCTGTGCCTTGCCGGGAAGACGACGATCTCGCCGCTGATTGATTTTCCGGCGATGCTGGCTCTCCCGCCAGGAACGGTACCGCAACCGGTACCGCTATTTGCCTTGATTCAGCCGGACGAACAGAACCGCGCCATGGCGACACTGTTGCTGCCCAATGAAGTCACAGCGACGATTATTCCAAGAAATTAATTTCGTCCTGCGCTGAATTGTTCCTTGTTGGTTTATCTCACCATCAGGCCGACAAGCTCCCGTTCATCCGCCTCTGTCTTCACTTCTCCGTTCAGCCTCGCATCAAGGAGCCTGTCGAGGATCTTTTTGAACCGTGGCCCTGGTTTGAGCCCCATCGCCTTCAAGTCTGCACCGGTCAAAGCCGGTTTGACATGCTGATAGGTGGTAAGGAACGCCGACACTTGGCGCTTGACCAGATCTCCTTTGCTCTTGGCCATCAAGCCAAGCAGCGTTTCATCCGACAGGCCTGAAAGAAGCCGATAGGTCTCTCCGGGTTTGAGCGCAGGCTGTCGTCCCAATCGACGGATCGTTTGATGACAACCGACACGGGTGGCTTTAAGCATGCGGGCTTCTGAGTCCGAGAATGGAAACCGTTTGAGCACGTCAGTCACGGCTCGCTCTGGCAAGACCTCGAGCAGCGCCATCATATAGACCAACCATGCGTCCATCTTTCGATCCAAGTACGACAGGCGATACCAATCGATCGTTTGCTCGACGGCTTCCAGCAATCTCCGTACACGATCAGACCAACTCAGCTTAGGATGGATGAACCGGAGCAGGCCGAACTCTGCCAATCGTGTGATGGCGTGCTTCGGCTCCCGCTCGCTCAGCAACAGCTTCAGCTCTTCCAACAGACGGTGCCCGGATAAACGCTGAAATAAGTTCATCTTGACGGCCCCTGTCATCAGCGCGGCGGTATCCTTGCCCAAGTGAAACCCGAAGCGGGTTTCGAATCGAATGGCCCGAAAGACGCGGGTGGGGTCTTCGACAAAGCTCAACCCATGCAACACACGCACGACCTTGTCGTTCAAGTCTCGCTGTCCGCCATAGAAATCCAGTACGTCACCGAACCCCTTTCCGTTCAAGCGAACGGCCAGCGCATTCATCGTAAAGTCGCGCCGGTAGAGATCCTTCTTGATGGAACCCTGCTCAACCGTCGGCAGGGCCGTCGGGTATTCATAGTACTCCGTCCGTGCCGTAGCCACATCAAGCTTGTATCCGTCCGGCAGCACAATAATCGCGGTCCCGAATCGTTCGTGAGATGTGACCCGTGCCTGTAACATCGCGCCGAGTTTTCGAGCAAATGCGATTCCATCTCCCTCTACCACCAGATCCAGATCATCATTCTTAATGTTCAAGAGGAGGTCTCTGACACAACCTCCGACCACAAAGAGCGGAACTCCTCCGCGATCGGCTAACCGTCCCGCTTCTTCCAGCAAGTTCACCAGGTGATGCGGCAACCGACTGCGCAACAGTCCCGTGACATTTCGGTGTCGGCCTTCCATTCCTCTTTCGACCGTACCGGCTCGAATAGTCCGCAGTCTGGCTGCTTTGAGGACATCGTCGTGCAGGGTTCGGAGCAGATCTGTCCTCGTGATCACGCCGACGACTTTGGCGGAGGTGATGATCGGCACCAGCCGCTGATTTCGCTCGATCATGGCCAGTTCGATGTCGTGAAATGGCGTCTCTGTCTCAGCTCTGTACGCATCGGTCTGCATGATATTCCGCACCGGTGTTTTTCCGAGCCGATGGAATAAAGCCTTTTGAATGAGTTCACGGCTGACGATGCCTGCGTAATGATCGTGCTTGTCAAGGACCGGAAAGACATTGAGGCCATAGGTCGTCATCCGCTGTCCGGCCTCTGCGACGGTGGTATCGACCTGAATGGTCTTTACCGGACAGGTCATGACGTCATGAGCCAGCAAGGTCGGGCGATATCGTGTCGTCAACAGTCGAACGATCTTCTCTTTGACTTCCACGAGCGTCTGCCGTTTGGCCGTGGCTGCGGCCGCCACCGCATGGCCGCCGCCGCCGAATTCCTCCGCGATCCATCCCACATCGATATCCGGTTTACGACTTCTACCGATGACTTCGACTCGGTCGTCCATCATCACCGCGACAATGACGGCATCCACCCCTTCGAGTTCGGCGAGCATATGGACGACGCCTGCCGCATCCCCACACCGACGATCGATCGTGCTTGTGGCCACCAATACTTTGCAGCCTTCAAGATAATGCACCTCGCTGTGCTCAAGAAAATCATTCAGCAGTGCAATGGTATCCGGGTCGAGGGGACGACGAAGAGTGTCCATCACCAGATTCACATCAGCACCCGCCTCGATCACGAAGGCTCCCGCCACAAAATCTCGCCCGGTCGTGGAAGAAAACGCAAAGGATCCGGTTTCTTCGTAGAGCCCTAAGGCCAGGATCGTGGCCTCGAACGGAGTCACGGAAATCCGTTGCTGCTTGAGCCGTTCGATAAGAATCGTCGTGGTTGCGCCGACCGATTCAATACAGGAATGTTCGGAACGACCGGCACAAATGGACTCTGCTTCGATGTGGTGGTCGAATACCACGATTTCCACGGCGGAATTTTCAATACAGGACTTGAGGGCCCCGATCCGATCAGGGTCCTGCGTGTCCACCAGAATCAGCCGAGTAACTTGTGCCAGATCAATATCTTTCAGTCTGCTAAGAGCGAGGTCATGCACGGCAAGGAAATTTCGTACGGCCTCTTCCCCGCCTGCCGGCAGTACAAGTTTCGCCTCAGGAAAGAGTTTGCTCGCCGCGATCATGGAGGCAAGCCCGTCAAAATCCGCATTGCTATGAGTGGCGATCACTTCCATGGCGGCATTCTAGCAGGGTCGTGAGAGACGTGAAATGCTCCGGTTATTTTTCTTGCCTTTCCACCTTTTACCTGACTCTATGGTCTCTCCTCCATTTAGCCTCCCCAGATTCTTCCCTGACATCTGGCGTCCCCTCACCCTCACAGTACGCATACGCCCCCCCTAGAGACAGGTCGCGAGACTCAGGGGCCTGCAGCTTCACCGCCATTGCGCGTCACCATCTACCATAAAACCCCTTTAATACAATAACATCCGACAGGGAGAGGGTGACGTCCATCCTATACTATCCATAGCTCCCCTACGGCCCCATTCGAGCGACACATCCATATCCTCATGCTACACTTCTTCTATGCCGCGAACTGCCAGGGCCAAATCTGTCTTTTACCATCGAGATGCACTCGACACGCTGAACGGCCATCACTCGTTGGCG
>JAOUPN010000372.1 GCA_029879905.1 Nitrospira sp.
ATTTTTCTGACGGCGATTATTCAAGCCATCATCTGGAAATTCAATTGGCAGAGATATCTCTTGCTTGCCGTGCCGGTGTACTTGGTTGAAGGACTATTGGCAGGCGTAGGGCTGAAGATTGCGCTGAAGTTTCTGACCTTCACCTATGAGCTTCCTCTCGGGATGGAATCTGCCGATACGTTTTGGAATGGGGCCCGTATACAGATTGTGCTGATTTCTCTGATTGGGTATGCACTCTTTGTCTATCTCTTTTTGAAATTCAAGAACACGCAACCTGCTGTTCCATATTTCGTCATTATCGTCGCAGGAGTCATCCTTGCTCAATTTGTCTCCGTACCCATGTTATCGATGGACGATCTGGATCTGACTCTTGCATTGCCGATCCCACATCTTGACAGCGCCGTGACCCTTCTCTACATGGTGGGGTTTTCCGTCATGCTGGCAGTAATCGACGTGATCGAACAGGTCATGAGTAATGCCGCGATCGAAAAAATAGATCCGCTGAAACGCACATGCAACAGCAACAATAGTCTCTTTGCGATTTGGATCGCCAATATGGGCGCGAGCTTCTTTGGCGGGATGACCAACCTGGACGGCCTGGCAAAAAGCACGACCAATCGCCTGGCCGGAGCATATACCAAGTTCTCGGTCCTCATCATTGGTTGTGTGGTGACCTTCTTTACCTTCAATACGCACTCTCTGACCTATCTGCCCAAATTTGCCTTGGCAATAATCATGATCTTCTCAGGATGGAAGATGATCGAAGGGCTTGTTCATGTGACCTATCACGGTCCCTATGCCCTGATCTTGGCGATCCTCTGCGGCCTACTGGTTTTCAAAGTCGGCATTTTTGAAGGCTTGCTGGCAGCGATGGCCGTACACGGCATTGTTCACTACATGGTGTATGCCAATCTTGAAAAAATGCCAGGGAGGGAGATCGTCAGACGGTACATTGATGATCTCAAAAAACATGGCGCCGATATCAGCTGATCGGCAGAACGTATATCCATGGCATCGTGTGAGAATATGACATCGCATGTCCAAGCCTTTCGGCACCACATCTCACTCGAAGAAGGTGATTTGTCATGTTCATGAAAATCATGGCGGCTATCGACGGAGGCAACACATCCATGACTGCGCTAACGGAAGCGATGCGTATCGCGACGTCCCAACAGGCCACGTTATGCATTGTCTATGCTGCATCCGATTCTGATAGGGACGACCAACTAGCCGGTATCAACCTGTTGGAACGGGCTGTGCCTATTGAGCGTGGTGGGATCAAGGTAGAAACCCGTCTTCTGCGAGCAGAAGCAGAGTACGGCTTAAATGGGGTTGTAGAAGCCATCGCCACCGCTGCCGATGAATGGGGGGCCGACCTCGTGGTGGTGGGAACAGCGAACCGCCGTGGCCTGGAACGCTTTGTTATAGGCTCGGTCGCCGAACAGTTGATCCCTAAGGTTGATGCTTCAATTCTTATGGTCCGCCCACACCGCTCACCCGATTCATGAGCCCCCTTGTTGCAGAGATCAGCGACAGAAACCCTAGACTGTAGTTTTTATGATGGCTGATCGGCATTGATCGGTCTATGCCTAGCTATCTCCATGAGCATATAGCACATCGAATCATTGTCCACACCGTTCACGTCGCGAGAGGGCGTCCTGATTTCAGGAAGCACCGTCGTGGCCACCATACAAATGGAGCTGCTCGATGAATTGTCTCGACATGTTGACGAAGAAACGTACTCTCTCTCTTCTTCTTTCTCTGCTGACGCTCGTCAGTGAAGACCTGGTTTCTGCAAGATCGGCACAAGGATCGACGTTGAGTCCACGTCAAGCTCCACCAGGTACAGTCGTCGTCATCACAGATGGTCCGTTCGGTTTGTTCCATTCGCCACAGGCTAATCGAGTGACGTTCAATGGTGTTCCCGCGCTGATTCAGTACTGGGACGCAAATCGGATTGAGGTGCGTGTCCCTCATGGCGCAACCAGCGGTCCCGTTCAGATCTGCCATGACAAGGAATCATCGACAATCGGCACTATGACGATCACACAGCCGGCTATTCATGCATTGGAACCTGCCGAGGCAGAACCTGGAGAGACGATCAGGATTATAGGGAAAGGCTTTGGAGAAAACAGCGGGCCGAAAGTCCCCAATATCATATTCGGCACCAAGGAAGTGATGATCGGAGGAGTGTCGGTACAGGCGCAGCACTGGGAAGATGAGCTGATCGAACTGACGCTACCGGCTAATGCCACCTCCGGCCCTGTAAGTATACGTCTCGGATCATTTGATCCCCTCCCGGACGGTTCATGTTGCGCTCCGACGCAATATCTTGTTAGTAACGAGGTCCACTTGTCGCTGCTCTCGCCGGTCCGAGTCGACCCCCTCGCGGGTCCGGTCGGCACAAAGTTCGTGCTCTTTGGCCAAGGATTCGCTGCGAACAAAGAAGGTGATGACCTCGTATTGATCAACGGGAAGCCGGCCACGATTGCCCGCTGGGAGGACACCATGATTGTGGCTCATGTACCGCTCGAGGCGGAATCAGGCCCAATCGTGCTGCAAAGCCAAGGACGCAAGCGAACCGTCGCGACCTTCACGGTTCATACATCCAAACCTACGCTACTCACTCCAGTCAGTGCGCCAATCGGCACATTGCTTACCATCCGTGGTGAGCACTTTGGGTCGTATTCCGAGAGCGGGGCGACACCCTATAACTTCTTGGATTTCAACACCGGAGAGAATCGAGTCGAAATCGGGGGAGTCCGGGCCGTTGTGTATCGTTGGAACGACGATCGAATCGATGTCTGGGTACCCTTCAGCGCCAAGAGCGGCAAAGTGATGCTCTATCGCACTGCGACAGAGCCACACCCGGATGGCTCCTGCTGCGCCACCCAGGATGTCGTAGCGACCGAGGTAGGCGACTTCACCCTCGTCACACCCTCCATTACATCGTACGAACCGAAGGCCGCCGGCTTGGACGCATCGGTGACAATCAAAGGGACAGGGTTCGGCTCGTTCCTCAAGACTGCGGAGCATGCGCATCTCGGCATCAATCAAAAAGCCTACAAGCGCCGAGAGGACGTAGAAATCAATGACCCCCATGCGGAAGGGATGGTGCTGTCGAATGTATCCCGAACGGAGGTCTTGTTCAACGGAACCGCCGCAGTCGTCGAATCCTGGACGGATACGGAAATCGTCGTACAAGTTCCGCGTCGTAATCTCTACGGGATCGGCAAGCGAGGTGAGTTCTTCGACAATCTAGCTACCGGACCACTCATGGTCCGTCGCGGCTCATGGGACGTGCTTCCGGACGGAACTTGCTGCACACCGAAACAGTGGCTGACCATGGAAGCCGGACCGTTTACGATTGAAGCGACCGGACTGCCCGATACAGACTACTGGACCAACAACCGACCCGACGCAAACACCAACCAATAAACTATCGCCCAACGCCATGGAAGAGGCGCGCGCATCAACACCGCGCCTCTTCCGACGAGCACATGCGCACAACATCCCGTGTGGATCGTGTACAGCCGCACTGCTCACAGAGGCATGACATATCCCTTCCTTACCTTCACCGCGAAAGCTACAGATTTTTCACACGAATTATCCTCGATGCCTGTCGCCTTCATCTGGAATCCTCTTTGCAGTAACGACAGGTGACAGGGGAGCGGATGGTCCGATCGCCCTTGCTGCTTAAGGGAGGTTTTCAA
>JAOUPN010000373.1 GCA_029879905.1 Nitrospira sp.
CGGGGTGACGCACCGGGACCAGGCGCCGGAGCCGGGGCTGGATCGCTATGAGCGGCGGTTGCAGACCTTTCATAAACCCTGGCCGGTGTTTCCGGTCGATCCCCGGAAGAAAGCCGATGTGATTGCGTTATTTGATGCCCTGGTGACCATGTTGGAACATTCAAGGGGGCCCTATGCCGTTGCCGGACGACCATGACGCGACCGTGTTTGGACGTGAGCTGGACGCCTATCTGTCGAACTGCGATGCGGTGGCCCTGGCCATCGTCACGACGCCGGATGGGCGGCTGTGCGCGCAGCGGCAGCGGGGGGCCTATGAAACGGAGGCCACGGCGGTGATGGGCAGTTCGCTGATGGCGTTGGGCGATACGATTCTGGCGGAGTTGCGGCTGGGGACCTGTGAGAGCGTGATCGCGGAGAGTGCGCAGGGCTTGGTGCTGTTCACGCACATCGGCAGCACCTTCGTCCTGGTCAGTATGACGCCGTCCAAACACAGCTTGGGGACGCTGCTCAGTTGGGCCCGACGCACCGCCGACGATATCGCACAGACATTGACGACGGCCACCATCAGCATCTAATACTCACGCGAGTGATCGTACGCATCTTCTCTGTTCTTGCCGACCAACATAGGTAACCTTTCCTGTAATGTGTCCTTAGCGGCGAAACACAACAGATGAAATCTGCCGAATAGAAATGACGAGGCAGTTGCCTCTGATCGATACCGAGGGACGATGGGGTATAGTGTAGAGGTCAAGATGTGGTAGCCAAATAGATGGTTGGATGAAGGTGGCGTACGCACTGAACCGCCATCACGCGGAATTGATGAATTCATGGCGGGAACATCCAGTGAGCCCCACGACGTTCACCTACCTTCGCAGAAAGCCACGACTGCTTGGTCTGAACGGCTTTGGCGAAGTAGGCGAAGACCGTGGAGGAATCGCAGCGGGTGTCCTCTGACCCGTCGGCCGGAGCCTATGGGCGGCGTGCCGACATCTTTGCGCTCGGCCTTCGTTGCCTCATAAAGTCTTCCGCAACACCTCACCAAGTCTATTCCGAAGAAGTATTCGATTGTCGACATAGTCTAAGGAGTCAATGGCTTTCTGCGAAGGCGGGTGACCTAGGTAGACGGTAATGTTACACTATGGTTCTTGTCAGAGGTGACGGATGGTGTAATGAGATTCAGGATTAGCGAATTGCTCATCTGAGGAGTATCCTCCTATGCCGCGTAAGACCTCACAGACTACCTCCGGTAAAACCGCTCACGCTCCGTCTCGCAAACCCCTGAGGCAACGTCGAGATTGGAGTCGGCAACTCAAACGGCTCTCAGAACTTACATTGCTGATGGGTGGCGATCCGGCCGACGTATTTGATCAGATGGTCAGGGTCATCGGCGAATTATTCTCTATGAAGGTGGTGTGTGTATCTGAAGTTGTGGGAAAAGTGCTGAAATTTCGGTCCGTCTACATAGACGGGGAGGTCTTTCGAGATGCCGGTGAATGTCCGTTGTCTGTCATGCCATGTGAAACGGTCGTGAAGGACAAAGAAATCAGGATGTTCGACCGCGTGCTGGAGCGGTTTCCTCAGGCTGCGCTGCTCAAAGACCATCAGGGTTTTTCGTACTGCGGGTTTCCTGCCGTGGACCACGGAGGGCATGCGGTCGCCGTCACCTGTCTTTTGGACGACAAGCCTCGCACATTTACCGATCAAGATCGTGACATTCTTCAGATTTGCGGCCAGCGGATTGCTGCCGAGGTTGAACGTGAACGAGATATGGCTGAACGCAAAGGAATGGAAGATCGGTTACGAGCCAGCGAAGCCCGCTTGGAATTTCTTTTATCCGCAACTCCTGCCGTCATCTACTCAGCCAGGCCAAGCGGTGATTATGGTCCCATATTCGTTTCTGATAATGTGACGGAGATCCTCGGGTATTCCCCCGATGAGTTTATTGCGGATTCAGGGTTTTGGGGGAATCGCATTCACCCCGATGATCGGGAACGTGTGTTTGCCGAGTTGCCGAATCTTTTCGAATATCGAACGTTTGTGCATGAGTATCGGTTCTTGCATCGGGACGGGAGCTATCGCTGGTTGCGTGATGAGCTGCAAGTCATCTACGACGACGATAAGCAACCGATCGAGTTAGTGGGATGCATGACCGATATTACAAATCGGAAACAGGCGGAGACATTATTGGTCGACAGCGAGGCGCGGTTTCGACATATGGTCGAGCATTTGCCCATTGGCCTGGCATCCGTCGACCAAGACGGCGTCATGACCATGGTCAATGCCGAAATGGAGACGATTTTCGGCTATCGGCGAGGAGAATTGATCGGGCAATCGATCGATGAATTGGTCCCACCACGGTACCGTGCGACACATATACCCAGTCGGCAGGATTTTTTACGCAATCCGCGAACCGCACGGCTCGGTGTCGGACGTGACCTGCTTGGGTTGCGAAAGGATGGAGAGGAGATCCAATTGGAAATCGGACTCACTCCGTTACAGACAACCCGAGGCAGTCAAATCTTAACAAGCATCGTGGACATTACCGCACGGAAAAAGGCCGAAGCGGAACTTCTCGCCGAGCGGGATCGTTTAAGACAGATTCTCGATTCACTGTTTGGCTTTGTCGTACTTCTCTCTCCAGACGGGGTGATCGAAGACATCAATCGCGCCCCGTTGTTATTGATGGGGGTGTCGCGAGATGACGTCATCGGAAAGCGGTTTTGGGAAATCGGGTGGGTCGTGCCGGGCCATGAATCTCGTGTGCAAACCGTCGTGCAATCGGCAGCCCACGGTGAGGTCGTTCGCACGGAAATCATCGCTCGGTTTGCCACGATCGGCGACCGTTTTATTGATGCGGTCTTTTCTCCTCTTCGTGATCCGAACGGCCACATCATCGGAGTGGTGGCATTCGGCATCGATGATACCGACCGCAAGGAAAAAGAAGAGGCTTTACGGACGAATGAGGAGCGTCTGAGGCTTGCCTTACGTGCTGCCAAGCAAGGGCTGTATGATCTGGACCTAAGAACGGGACAGGCGGATGTCAACGATGAGTATGCCGCAATGTTGGGATATGAGCCGTCCGAGTTTAAAGAAAGCACGGCTCGATGGATCGAACGCGTACACCCGGACGAACGCAAGAAGATACACGACATATTCGACGCCTATATTCGGGGAGACATTTCCACGTATGAAGTAGAGTTCCGTCAGCGCGCAAAGTCCGGAGATTGGAAATGGATTCTTTGTCTCGGGAGTATCGTAGACCGGGATGCCGACGGACGCCCCTTACGCATGCTCGGTACATATCTCGACATTACGGAACGCAAACGTATCGAAGGTGAGCGTCAGCAAACCTTGACCTTATTGAGCAACATCGTCAATGCGATTCCTGACTTTATTTTCGTGAAAGATCGGCAATTGCGCATTATGCTATGTAACGGTGCGTTCGCAAAGGCCGTCGGCAAAGACCCAAGAGAACTCATCGGACATACTGATATCGAAAACGGATGGGATCCGGAATTGGTCTATGGGAATAGCTCGAAAGGGATACGGGGTTTTGAGCGAGATGATCAAGATGTCTTAGACGGCCGAGTCGTCCACAACGCCTATGATCCGATGAATACGAACGGGCACGCAAGAATGTTTGACACGTATAAGGTGCCCTTGGTGAGTGACGGAGGAGAGGTCATTGGTGTGTTAGG